>NZ_APNL01000008.1:0-182191 GCF_040361435.1 Salinisphaera sp. C84B14
GGCCGTCTTTACCGGACGGGGCAGTGCTAGTCGTCGTTAGCCGCAAGTTCCGGCGTGAACGTCGGCGCACTACGCGGCCGCGCTGTCTGCTGATAGCCGTAAGCGATGCGAATGAGCATCGGCTCATCGAACTCGCGGGCCAGAAGCTCCATACCTACCGGCAGCGCCGGGGCGCTGTCGTTACCGGCGGGCTGCACCATACCAGCCGGCATGCTCAGCGCCGGAAAGCCTGAGAAGGGGCTCAGTCGATTATTGCTACCCGTCGTCGGCGAGGCGCCCAAAGTGGGTGCGAGGCTGAGTACCGAAGGGTAGAGCAAGGCGTCGTAGGGGGCACCGAGGGCATTGGCGTTGGGGCCGTCTCCGTCGCGATTGTCGAGGATGCGCATCAAGCCGCTACGTACGATCGTCGGGCGCTGTTCGAGGTTGCGCTGATAGTCCTGTCGATACGCCACGGCCTGGGCGCTGGTATCGCTTTCGTCTTCTATCGCGCGGCCGATCTGACCATAGGATGCGAATGTGCCGGTATGACGCGCCTCGTAGCCGCCGCTGGCCTCGACCGCATCGAAACTGCGCAAATGCCCGTCCAGATTCGACGGCCAGCTCATCAGGTAGGCGGTGAGATCGTTGCGGAACTCGAAGCGCGAATTGCTGGCAAAGCCGGTGAGATTGTCGAGCGCAACGTTGCGTGCGGTCAGGTCGTCGGCCGTGAGCACGTCCACGGTCGCGCCGGCCGCGCGCATGGCGTCGATGGCCTCTCGGATCTTGGCCTGCACTTGGGCATTCTCGCCGGTGTTATCGCCGAATAACGGTTGGAGTGCTGCGATGCGTACGCCTTCGAGACCGTTCGGGTCGAGGTAGTCGGTGTAGGTGGCGGGAACGTTGGTAATGACTTGATACGCTTCGGCGGTCTCGATCGCGGCCGAGTCGTAGGCGAAGGCCTGGCGTTGGTTGGCATGGGGCCCGTCGTCGAAACCCACCATGGCGTCGAGCATGAGTGCGCAGTCCTGAACGGTTCGGCACATGGGCCCGCCGGTATCCTGGGATGCCGCCAGCGGCACGATGCCGTCCTGACTCACCAGCCGCAGGCTGGGCCGTATACCCACAAGGCCTTCAAGACTGGAGGGCACACGAATGGAACCGCCGGTATCGCTGCCGGTACCGGCCATGGCAAAGCTGGCGGCGATGGCCGCACCGGTACCCGACGATGAACCGCCGGGGCCTTTGCTCGGATCGTAGGCGTTCTTTACCTGGCCCTCGATCGCGCTGCTGCCGACAAAGCCAAACGCGAATTCGTCGAGATTCGCCTTGCCAAGGATGATGCCGCCCGCGTCGACGATACCCGTGACCGAGAAGGCATCGTCGGGTGAGCGGTTGTACTGCATGGCGGTACCGCCAGCGGTTGTGGTGACGTCGGCGGTGTCGAAGTTGTCCTTGAGCAGAACCGGCACGCAATGCAGCGGCCCACTCGGGCCATCGACGGCATAGTTGCGGTCCAGCGTACGGGCACGATCGAGTGCGCGCGGATTGAGATTGATTACCGCGTGCAGGCTCGGCCCGGTGTCGTCATAGGCCTCGATACGGTCGATATAGCCCTGTACCAGCGCCTCGCAGGTCAATGTGCCGGCCCGCATCGCGGCATGGGCCTGGTCGATGGTGCCTTCGACGAAGTTGAAAGTGGCGGGTTCGGAGGGGGTCGCGGTGTCCTTATCGTCGACGTTGACGTTATCGCTGTCCGAATCGCTGCAGCCAGACAGTAGTGCGCCCAGCAATAACAGGCTGAACGAGAGCCTTGATTTCATGGTGTCCCCAACAGGTGTATGGATCTGCTCGACATTGAGCGAATGGCGGTCGACGGGCTGTACCAAAGCAGTGCGTCGGCCTGTGCCCGCGTTGCGCCTGGTGGGCGTAAGCAAGACCAATGCCATTGCATGGCAGCTACAGATTGCGCAGGCCCGGATGGGCGGCCGGGCTTGCGCTGGGCCTGTGCTGTCTCGGACAATGCGCAGCGCGCGAGCACTGCGGAGAGGTGGCAGAGCGGTTGAATGCACCGGTCTTGAAAACCGGCAGGGGTTCACGCCCCTCGTGGGTTCGAATCCCACCCTCTCCGCCATCGCCGTGCTGCCTACCTGCAATGACAGCCCGCGCTTTTCGTGCTGGCCTGTGCCATTGCGTCGCAGTGGGGCATGCGCCGGGGCCAGTTCATCGCCGCGGTAGCCACGCGCGAGCGAGGTCGTGAGAGGCAATTGAAGCGTTTCTCCATTGATGACGATTTGCGGTAAAATCGCGCCAAATTGGCCCAACAAGGATTCGCGCATGCACGAACAAGCACTTATCGATACGGCGAAAGCACTCGTTGTCGACGGCAAAGGCATTCTCGCCGCCGACGAATCGACCGGCACCATCAAGAAGCGTCTCGATAGCATCGGGGTGGAGTCGACCGAAAAGACTCGGCAGACGTATCGCAATTTGCTGTTCACCGCGGACGGCGCGCAGGACTACATCAGCGGTGTAATCCTGTTCGAGGAAACGCTGTTCCAGAAGGCCGACGACGGTACGCCGTTTCCCAAACTGCTGGCCGATCAGGGCGTCATCCCCGGTATCAAGGTCGACAAGGGCGCCAAGCCGCTGGTCGGCAGCCCGGAAGAAAAGGTTACCGAAGGCCTGGATGGCCTGCGCGAGCGCCTTGCCGACTACGCCGAGGCCGGTGCGCGCTTTGCCAAATGGCGCGGCGTGATCGATATCGCCGACGATCGGCCGAGCGATTACTGCATCCACGTCAACGCCCATGCGCTGGCCCGCTATGCGGCCCTGTGTCAGGAAGCCGGCATCGTGCCGATCGTCGAGCCGGAAGTGCTCATGGACGGCGCGAACTCGATCGAACGCTGCGAAGAAGTTACCGACCGCGTGCTCGATGCCGTGTTCGCCGAGCTCAAGGCCCAGAACGTCATGCTCGAAGGCATGCTGCTCAAGCCCAACATGGTCATCGCCGGCAAGCAGTGCCCGCAGCAGGCGGGGGTCGAGCAGGTGGCCCGGGCCACGCTGCGCTGTCTCAAGCGTCGGGTGCCGGCGGCCGTGCCGGGCATCGTTTTCCTGTCCGGCGGGCAGAGCGACGAACTCGCGACCGCGCATCTGGATGCGATGAACCGCATGGGCCCGCAGCCGTGGAAGCTGACCTTCTCCTACGGGCGTGCGCTGCAGGCGCCGGCGCTGGCGGCCTGGGGCGGCAAGGATGAAAACATCGCCGCGGCCCAGAAGGCCTACCTCAAGCGCGCCCGCAACAACGGTGCGGCCGCGCGCGGCGAGTACAGCGCGGACATGGAAGAGGCGGCCTGAGCCCTGATGTCGGCGTAGCGAAAGAGCCCGGCCGCGGCCGGGCTTTTTTGTGCGCCGAATAAGTGCATGATGCGCCGCATGGATATCGTTTCTGCACTCAAGGCCAGCGCTCTGTTCCGGGAGCTGGATCGGCGCGCGCTGCGCTCGGTCGCTGCCAGCGCGCAGTGGCTCGAGCTGGGCGGCGGTCAATATCTGTTCCGGGTCGGCGAAACCAGCGACTCGCTCTACCTGGTCGTCTCCGGGCGCATACGGGTGGTCCAGCCCCAGGCCGACGCAGCGCCGCTGCTGCTGGGCGAAAGCAGCGCCGGCGAGACGGTAGGCGAAATCACGTTGATTACCGCCGAGCTGCATTCTTCCGATGCCTTCGCGCTGCGCGATACCGCGCTGATACGCGTTTCCCGCGACGTATTCGAAACCCTGGTGGAGCGTTATCCGAAAGCGATGCTGCGGGTCACGCGCCAGATCGTACAGCGTCTGCGCGCGGTCAAACCGGCGCCGCAGCGCGAAAGCGTGCGCAGCGCGCGTACCTATGCCGTGGTGCCGGCACATCCGGGTATTGATGTGGCCACGTTTTCGCGGGCGCTGGCGGCTGAACTGGGGCAGGCGGCCTCGACACTGCGTCTGGATGCCGGCCGCGTCGACGCCGCGCTGGGCGGCGGCGCCGCCGCGGTAGACATGGGTATCGGCGAGCGCAACCGTGCCGTGTCCGGCTGGCTTACGCAGCTCGAAGAGCGGTATCGCTATATCGTCTACGAGGCCAGCACCGAGCCCGACCCCTGGACCCGGCGTTGCCTGCGCCAGGCCGACCGCGTGATTCTGATTGCCCACGGCGACCAGCGCCCGTTCGCCTCACGAAACCTGGTCTGGATTCGCGAGCAGGCGCTGCGCGCGCCGCAGGAAATGGTCGTGCTCGTGCCCGAACAGGGCGGCTACTCCGCACGGGCATGGCGCGATGCCGCCGGCGCCATTGCCCAGCACCGGGTGGCGATCGACCTGCCCGGCGCACAGATGGCCCGCCTGGCGCGCATGATTTCGGGGCGGGCGGTGTGTCTGGTGCTGGGGGGAGGTGGCGCCCGCGGTTTTGCGCATATCGGCCTGATTCGGGCGATGCAGGAGAAAGGCCTGCCCATCGATGCCGTGGGCGGTACCAGCATGGGCGCAATGGTGGCTGCGATGGTCGCCATGGGGATGGATGCCCAGCAAATGCTCGCCCGCATGCGCGAGACGTTCGTGACCGGGCGTTTTCTCAACGATTATTCGCTATCGCGCATTTCGCTGATTAGCGCGGAAAAGTTTCGGCGCCAGCTGAAGACGCTGTACGGCGATCGCCATATCGAAGACCTCGACATACCGTTCTATTGTCTGAGCACCAACCTCACGCGCGGCGTGCCGGTGGTGCACGATCAGGGCGAAGTGGCGACCTGGGTGGGGGCGAGTATGGCCGTGCCCGGCATTGCGCCGCCGCTGGTGCACCGCGGTGATCTGCTGGTGGATGGCGGTCTGCTCAACGCCATTCCCTTCGACGTGATGGCCGCCATGGGTCGCGGCCAGGTGATCGTATCCGACGTGAGCCGGGCCACCGATCTGCGGGTGGAAATGGCCGAAGATGCAGAAACGGCCTCGTTGCTGTCCTTGGGGTCGAGCGCGCGCCACCTGAACATGTTCAAGATTTTGTTCCATACGGCCACGCTCACCAGCGAACGCGAAAGCCGGGATATCGACGCACGTGCCGATCTGGTACTGCACATGCCGGTGGGCGGTATCAGCATGTTCGACTGGGACGAACTCGACGAGATCGTGTTCCGCGCCTATCACCATGCCGACCAGAAACTCGACGAATGGCTCGGCAGCCACCGCGAGGCGTTTCGTGCACGGGTGGTGGCCAATCGTTTGGATTAGCGCGACGGCCCGCCCAGCCGGTGCCGGCGGTGCAGCGCGCATGGTTCCACGCCGCGGGCTGCGTTGATCTGCGCATAATCGCGGAAGCATGCCGTTGCGCCAACGCGCAGAGTAGCGCTCTAATCTCCGGGCGGCCGTTTATGGCTTCATGGCCGCTGGACGTTGTACGCATGCTTTCGCACACGCCCGTTATCCAGCCCGAGAAATCATCTGTTCCTATGCCGGGTGGGTAGGCAGATCGGACATTTCATGAAAAGCGCCAGCGGGGTGGGCGCGCAGCGCTAGCTCAGAATACGGGCGACAATGTCTTCGTAGATACGGCTTAAACGCGCCACGTCTTCGGCTGCGATCCGTTCATTGGCCTGGTGGATCGTGTCGTTGAGCGGGCCGAGTTCCAGCACCTGGGCGCCGGTCGGCGCAATAAAGCGTCCATCCGACGTGCCGCCGGCGGTCGACAGCTGCGTCTCGATG
This sequence comes from Salinisphaera sp. C84B14, assembly GCF_040361435.1. Taxonomy (NCBI): domain Bacteria; kingdom Pseudomonadati; phylum Pseudomonadota; class Gammaproteobacteria; order Salinisphaerales; family Salinisphaeraceae; genus Salinisphaera; species Salinisphaera sp. C84B14. The sequence goes on from NZ_APNL01000008.1 coordinate 5,704, forward strand.
CCCGCCTGGCTGCGAATCGCCGCGCGCGTGGCCTCTATCAGTGCCCCTTCTCGGGTGATGAAGGGCGCACCGGACAGCCGCCACTGAATTGATTCCGGATCGATGCCGTGGGCCACGCAGCGTTGCTCCACGTGGGCGCGGATCGAGTCTTGATTCTGGCGCGGGTTGAAGCGCCAGTTGAAGCGCGCCTCGGCGACGCCGGGAATGACGTTTTCGGCGCCGGTGCCGGCATCGAGATTAGACACCTGGAAAGAGGTGGGCGGGAAGAACTCGTCGCCGTCGTCCCAGTGATGCGAGGCCAGATCCGCCAGCAGGGCGAGCAGCCGGTGCAGAGCGTTATCGGCTTTCTGTGGATAGGCCACATGGCCCTGGCGGCCTCTGACTCGCGCATGTCCGTTGAGGCTACCGCGCCGGCCGTTCTTGACCGTGTCCCCGAGCGCCTCCGACGACGACGGCTCGCCCACCAGACAGTAGTCGATCGCGATATCGCGTTCCCCAAGCCATTCCATGACCGCTCGGGTGCCGTCTACCGCTGGTCCTTCCTCGTCGCTGGTCAGCAGGAAGGCCAGCCGCCCAGAATGCGCCGGGTAACGGCTACGAAAACGCTCTGCGGCGCATACCATGGCCGCCACACTCGACTTCATATCGGCCGCGCCGCGTCCGATCAGCCAGCCGTGTTCGACCGCGGCGTCGAACGGCGCCTGCGACCAGTCCTCGAGCGGGCCGGGCGGGACCACGTCGGTATGCCCGGCAAAACACAGCAGTGGGCCGCTATCGCCGGCCACGGCCCAGAGGTTGTCCACCTCGCCGAAGCGCAGGTGCTCGATCGCGAAGCCGGCCGCGGCCAGACGTTCGCCGATGAGTTTCTGGCAGCCGCCGTCCGCCGGCGTCACCGACTCGCGCCGAATCAGCGTGCGGGCCAGTTCAAGTGGCGCGTCGGCCATCAGTCCGCCCCGGCCAGGGCTGCCTCGTAGCGGCTTGCGGAAAAGCCGGCCAGGGTGGTGGTCGGGGTTTCCAGAATCGGGCGCTTGATCAGCGTGGGGTGGTCGACGAGTACCGGCACCGGATCGGCTTCGGCGGTCTGTTTCTGCTCGGCATCGAAATCACGCCAGGTCTTGCTGCGCTTGTTGATCAACGCCGCGTTCCCGAGTGCGTCGCGCCATTGTTCCAGGCGCTCGCGGGTCACGCCGTCGGCGCGCAGATCGACCCACGCGTGTTCGATGCCGGCAGCGCTCAGCCATTGGCGTGCCTTGCGGCAGCTGTCGCAGCTGGCGATGCCGTAGATACGAATCATCGCGCTCAGGCGCCGCGCAGCAGTTCGTTGATGCCGACCTTGGCGCGCGTGCCTTCGTCGACTTTCTTGACGATGATGGCGGCGTTGATGCTGTAACGGCCGTTGTCGCGCGGCAGGCTGCCGGCGACCACCACCGAACCGGCGGGGACCTCGCCATGCAGGATCTGATCGGCTTCGCGGTCGTAGATCGGGGTGGAGGCGCCGATGAATACGCCCATCGAGATCACCGAGCCCTTGCCGACGCGTACGCCTTCGACGATCTCCGAGCGGGCGCCGATGAAGCAGTTGTCTTCGATGATGGTGGGGGCAGCCTGAAGCGGCTCGAGTACGCCACCCAGGCCCGCACCGCCGGACAGGTGCACGTTCTCGCCGACCTGTGCACAGGAGCCGACCGTGGCCCAGGTATCGATCATGGCGCCGCTGCCGACATAGGCCCCGATATTCACATAGCTGGGCATGATCACCGCGCCGGCGGCGATATGGGCGCCGCGACGAACCATGGCCGGCGGCACGATACGCGCGCCCTGTTTCTGGAAGTCGTCGGCGTCGTAATGGGCATACTTCGACGGCACCTTGTCGAAGTAGCGCGTGTGCGCGCCGTCGATGGGCGCGTTATCGCGCAGACGAAACGACAGCAGTACCGCTTTCTTGAGCCATTCGTTGACCACCCAGCCATCGGCGCTGGGCTCGGCCACCCGCGCGGCGCCGGAGTCGAGCAGGTCCAGTGCGCTCTGTACCGCGTCGCGCACGGCATCGTCGGCGTTCTCGGGCGAAATATTGGCTCGGTTTTCGAAAGCGTCTTCGATGATCTGCTGCGTATCGGCCATGGCGGCTCCTTGCTGCGCGGTCGGCGAGCGCGCGGTTTGAATGGGTGTGGGGCGCGAGAGTTTAACTCAGCGGGGCAACGCTTCGCACACCCGCGCCAGCCGGGTGGCGGCCTCGACGCAGTCCTCGGTCGAGGCGACCAGCGACAGCCGCAGCCGGCCCACGCCCGGGTTGGCGCCGCCGGCCGCGCGCGCGAGATAGCGTCCGGGCACCACGCGCAGGTTTTCTTCGCGCAGGGCAGCGCGGGTCAGATCTTCATCGCTGGCGCGGAAAGCCGGCCACAGGTAGAACGAACCCGCTGGCCGCACCACATCACATAGCGGCTCAAGCAGCGGCATGACCGCCGCGTATTTTTCCCGATAACGGTCGCGGTTGGCGCGAACATGGGTTTCGTCGCGCCACGCCGCAATGCTGGCCGCCTGTACGTGCTGGCCGAGCGTGGCGCCGTGATAGGTGCGATAGCGCAGATAGTCCGCCAACACCGCGCCGTCACCGGCCACAAAGCCGGAACGCAGGCCCGGCAGGTTGGAGCGCTTGGACAGACTGTGAAAAACCACGCAGCGAGAGAAATCCTCGCGTCCCTGCGCATGGGCGATGTCCAGCAGGCCGGGCGGCGGGGCATCCTCGTGCGCATAGATTTCGCTGTAGCACTCGTCCGAGGCGATGATGAAGTCGTGCTTGTCGGCCAATTCCAGGGCACGTTCGAAATAGGCGCGGTCGGCCACGGCGCCCGTGGGGTTGCCCGGCGAACACAGATACAGCAGCTGAACGCGATCCCAGTCGGCCGGGCTGAGTGCATCGAGGTCGGCAAGAAAACCGGTGTCCGGCAGGCAGGGCAGGTACAGGGGTTCGGCGCCTGCGAGCAGAGCCGCGCCTTCGTAGATCTGATAGCCAGGGTTGGGCATGGCGACTGCTGCGCCGGGTCGGGTCGGGTCCACGACCGCCTGCGCAAACGAGAACAGCGCCTCTCGAGTGCCCGCCGCGGGCAGAATATGTCTCGTATCGTCAATTGCTTGGCGATCAACGTTAAAGCGCCACGATAACCAGTCGCCGATCGCGGCACGTAACGTGTCGCTGCCTTTCGTGGGCGGGTAGTGGGCGATACCGTCCATTGCTTCGATCAGCGCAGCCCGTGCCACCTCGGCGGGCGGGTGCTGGGGCTCGCCGATCGCTAGCGAAATGGGTGCGCGAGCACTGTTGGCAGGCGTGTCACGTAACAGCGCGGCCAGCCGTTCGAAGGGGTACGGCTGCAGGACGTCTAGGCGAGGGTTCATGGGCCGTTCTTGTCGAGTTCGTTGGTCAGCGTTTCGCGCAGGCGTGCACGGGTGGCGCGATCGCGAATCGGAGCATGGTCGCGATCGGTAATGAAGAACACGTCCTCGGCGCGTTCGCCGATGGTCGCGATCTTGGCGGTCTCCAGCAGGATGCCGTTCTGGTAGAACATATCGCCGATCACCGAGAGCAGGCCCGGACGGTCGGCGGTGACGACCTCCATGATCGTACAGGCCCGCTCGGGGGTTTCGCTGAAATAGATCTGGGTCGGGACGTTGAAATAACGGCTGCGTCGCGAGGCGCGTCTTGTGACCTCGATGCTTTCGACCTCGGGGTTGGCGATGGCCGCGCGTAGCGTCTCCTCGATTTCCTGGCGCCGATAGGCTTCCTTGATGGGCTGGCCATCGCTTTCACAGATTACGTAGGTGTCGAGGGTGTAATCGTCGCTGGTGGTGTTGATTCGCGCATCGAGAATCGACAGCCCGAGCTGTGCGAGTACGCCGGTCGCCACGCCGAACAGATAGTTGCGATCGCGGGTATACACGAACAGCGTGCTGCCCTGGTCGGAGATTTCGGCTACCGACACCAGCGGGCCGTCGCCGTCGTGGGTCACGATCGCGCGGGTTTGGCGGGCAATTTCTTCCGGGCTGTGACGCAGGAAATATTCCGGATCAAAACGTGACCATACCGCCTTGAATTTAGGCGTATTAACTCGGGATCGCGTGAGCATGGCGGCAGCCGCGCTACGGGTTTCGGCGACCAGTTCCGCTTCGCTGAGCGGATCGTCGAGGCCGCGCTCGAGTGCCCGCCGCGTGTTCGTATACAGGTCCAGCAGCAGGCTTTCCTTCCACGAGTTCCACAGATTCGGGTTGGTGGCGCGGATATCGCAGACCGTCAACAGGAAAAGCCGGTCCAGGCGTTCGCGGCTGCCCACTTCACGTGCGAACTCATTGACCACCTGTACATCGTTGATATCACGACGCTGTGCGGTCATCGACATGAGCAGATGCTGGCGCACGAGCCAGCAGACGAGTTCGGTATCGTCCGAGGAGATGCCGTGGTCCGCACAGAATTTGCGAGCGTCCGCGGCGCCGAGTTCGGAATGATCGCCGCCACGGCCCTTGGCGATATCGTGCATCAAGCCGGCGATATAAAGAATCTGCGGCTTGTTGAGCGACTGCATCAGCTCGCTGGCAAACGGCAGCTCGTGCTGAAAGCGCGGCAGCACCAGGCGGCGCAGATTGCGGATTACGAAAAGGGTGTGTTCGTCGACGGTGAGCGTATGGAAGAGGTCGTACTGCATCCGCCCGATGATCTTGCCGAAATTCGGCAGGTAGCGGCCCAGGATGCCGTAGCGGTTCATGCGGCGCAGGGCCCGGGTCACGCCGCTGCGCTGGCGCAGTATTTCCGTGAAAAGACGGCGACAGTGGATTGAATTACGAAAGCTTTTATCGATCAGGTGGCGGTCGCGTCGCATCAGTCGCAGGGTATGGGCACGTATGCCCGTCAGCCGCGGCCGGGTCTGCATTAGATAGAATATCTCGAGCAGCGCGCTGGGATGTTTGACGAACACGTCATCGGCGGTAACTTCGATGAAACCGTGTCGCGACTGAAAGCGTTCGTTGATCGAGCGCGGCCGTTCGTCGTCGCCGAAATGCAGAATCGCCTCGGAGAAAAGCTGAAGCAAAATATCATTTAAGGCAGTCAACGCCTTGATATTACGATAATATTTCTGCATGAACTGCTCGACCGCGAGGTTGTTTTCCTCGTCTGTGTAGCCGAGCAGTTTGGCGATCTGGATCTGGTGGTCGAACAGCAGCCGGTCTTCGGGACGATCGGTCAGGGTGTGCAGCGCAAAGCGAACCCGCCAAAGAAAGGCCTGGCCGCGCTTGAGTTCGGTGAACTCGCGTTCGCTGAGAAAGCCGTAGTCGACGAGGCCGTCCAGGGTCTGGGCAGCAAACTGGCGCTTGGCGACCCAGGCGATGGTCTGGATATCGCGCAGCCCGCCCGGCGACTCCTTGGTGTTCGGTTCCAGCTTGTAGGCGGTTTCGTCGTAGCGTGCGTGACGGGCCTGCTGTTCTTCGATCTTGGCCTTGAAGAATTCGGCGGACGGCCAGATATGTTCCACCGAGGTTGCCGCGCGCATGGCCGCGAAGAGCGCCGTATCACCGGCGAGCGCGCGCGACTCCATGAGGTTGGTCATGATGGTGATATCCGCCTCGGCCTGTTCGGCGCACTCGGCCGGCGAACGCACGCTATGGCCGACTTCCAGGCCGATGTCCCAGAGATGGGTCAGAAACCGCTCAAGCGCCGGGCCCACGGCGTCGAGCGTGCCTTGGCGATATAGAATCAGTACGTCGATATCCGAATGCGGCAACAGTTCGGCTCGGCCGTAGCCGCCGACCGCGACCAGGCAGGCGCTCGACGAATCGGCCAGGGCGCGCCATGCGCTGCCCAGCACGGCATCGACCAGGGTGCTGCGTGCATCGACCAGTACATCCACGTGAGCGCCGGCACGAAACGCCTGTTCGATGCGTTGGCGCCCGTCGTCCAGATACTCGCGCGCCTGCGCGATCGATGCGCCCTCGGCATTGGCCGCCCGGGCGATGAACGCCTCCCAGTCGCCGAGATCGGGGTGTGCGCGGCGACGGGCATCAACGGACTGTCCCATCAAGCGCTCGGCTGGCTGGGGGTAAGGATTTCAGCGCCGTCTTCGGTGACCAGAATCGTGTGTTCCCACTGAGCCGAGAGTGAGTGGTCTTTGGTGACCACGGTCCAGCCGTCGGGCAGTACTTTCACGTGGCGTTTGCCGGCGTTGACCATGGGTTCGATGGTGAAGGTCATGCCCGCTTCCAGGCGCAGCCCCTGACCGGGCTTGCCGTAATGCAGCACCTGCGGCTCTTCATGAAAGCCCAGGCCGATACCGTGGCCGCAGTATTCACGTACCACCGACGCACGCTGTGACTCCACATAGGTCTGAATCGTGGCGCCGATATCGCCCAGCGTCGCGCCAGGGCGTACTGCATCGATGCCCTTGTAGAGCGCGGCTTCGGCAATATCCGACAGGCGCCGGGCCTTGATGGAGGGCTCGCCGGCGAAATACATGCGCGAGCTGTCGCCGTGGTAGCCGTCCTTGATCAGGGTGACGTCGATATTCATCGCGTCGCCTTTCTTGAGCGCCTTGTCGCCCGGTATGCCGTGGCAGACCACGTGGTTGATCGACGTACAGATGGATTTGGGGAAGCCGTGGTAATTCAGCGGGGCCGGCGTGGTGCCCAGCTCGTTCACCATATAGTCGTGACAGAGCGTATTGAGTTCGTCCGTGGTCACCCCGGGCTGTACGTGCGGCGTGATCATGTCCAGAACCTGCGCGGCCAGGCGGCCGGCTTCGCGCATCTTGTCCTGTTCTTCGGGGGTCTTGATGGTCACGCTCATGCGTTTCGATCCTTGAAAGTCGTCGTGAAATGCCGGTCGAATCGTGACCGGCGCTAGCCTGGAAACGGTCGCTATGGTATAAACCGCTCGCGTTCGCGGCAATCAGAGGCCCAGAACGCGCTAAAAATCGGTCGATTGCGACCGTATTCGATATCGAAAATCCGCACGCGTGTCGGCACATGAAACGGGGTGCCTGTCTGCAATAGCAGGCCGGTTGTTTCATGGGATGCGCGTAAGCCACAACCCGGAGACAATCCATGAGTCAGATCAGCATGCGCCAGTTGCTCGAGGCGGGTGTCCATTTCGGCCACCGTACCCGCTACTGGAACCCCAAGATGGCCCCCTACATCTTTGGCCAGCGCAACAAAATTCATATCATCAACCTCGAAGAGACTCTGCCGCTCTTCAAGGATGCCTACAACTACATCAGTCGTCTGTCGGCCAATGGCGGCAACGTGATGTTCGTGGGCACCAAGCGCGCCGCGCGCGAAGCCGTGGGCAAGCAGGCGCAGCGCTGCGGCATGCCGTTCGTCAACCATCGTTGGCTCGGCGGCATGCTCACCAACTTCAAGACGGTCAAGAACTCGATCCAGCGTTTGCACGATCTGGAGCAGATGATCGAAGACGGTTCGATTCGCAAGCTCAACAAGCGCGAAGCGCTCGATCTCTATCGTGAGCGCGACAAGCTCGAACGCGGCATCGGCGGCATCAAGGAAATGACCAGCCTGCCCGATGCGCTGTTCATCATCGACGTCGGCTTCGAAAAGATTGCCGTCGACGAAGCGCGCAAGCTGGGTATTCCGGTCATTGCGGTGGTGGATACCAACTGCTCGCCGGAAAACATCGATGTGGTGATCCCGGGTAACGACGACGCCATCCGCGCGATTCGTATCTACACCGAGATGGTGGCCGACGCCGTTCTCACGGGACGCGGCAGCAAGGGCGACTTCACCGGTCAGGACGACGGCACGGTGGACGTTCAGGCGCAAGGCGCCGAACACGAGCCGGGCAAGCCCGCTGCGGCCCAGGCTGCGAGCGAAGCCACCCAGAACTCCGTCATTCAGGAGTCGCAGGGTGAAGCCGAGCCGACCGCTACCGCCTCCCTGGGCGACGTTGCCTCGGTGCCGTCGGAAAATCCCGAACAGGCCGACCCGAAGCAGGCCGACAAGTAATCTCGTCCGGGCCGGTGCGTGATCGACGCGCCGGCCCGGCCGCTATCCAAACTTTGCGGAGAACGAATCATGGCAATTAGTGCTGCTCTGGTTAAAGAGCTACGTGAACGCACCGGTGCCGGCATGATGGAGTGCAAGAAGGCGCTCACCGCCACCGATGGCGATATCGATGCCGCAGCCGACAACATGCGGCGTGAAGGCCTGGCCAAGGCCGACAAGAAGGCCGGCCGCGTCGCCGCCGAAGGCCGTATCGCAACGGCCGTGTCTGATGACAAGACGGTCGCGATCCTGCTGGAAGCCAACTGCGAAACCGATTTCGTCGGCAAGAACGACGATTTTGTGAATTTCGCCGAACTGGCCGCCCGCGCGGCGCTCGACAACGCCCCGGCCGACGCCGAAGCGCTGGCCGCGATTGAGGTCGACGGCGAAAGCCTCGACGCCAAGCGCCGTGCGCTTGTGGCCAAGCTGGGCGAAAACATCACCATCCGCCGCTTCCGTCGTATCGAAGCCGGTGAAGGCAAGCTCGACGTCTACATGCACGGCGCGCGTATCGGCAGCGCCGTCGCGGTGGTCGGCGGTGAAAGCGAACTGGCCCGCGATCTGGCCATGCATGTGGCGGCCACGGCGCCGGCTCACCTGTCGGCCGAAGATGTGCCGCAGGAACGTCGCGACGCAGAGAAAGAGCTGCTGATGGCCCAGGCCCGCGATAGCGGCAAGCCCGAAGACATCATCGAGAAGATGGTGGAAGGTCGCCTGCGCAAGTATCTGGGCGAAATCACGCTCATGGGTCAGCCGTTCGTGAAAGACCCCGATACCACGGTCGAAAAGCTGTGCAAGCAGCAGAATGCGACCGTCACCGACTACGCCCGTCTGGAAGTCGGCGAAGGCATCGAGAAGAAGCAGGAAGACTTCGCTGCCGAGGTCAAGGCGCAAGCCGAAAAAAGAGCCTGAGGGCAAATCGGCCGGCTGCCCAGGCAGCCGGCTTTTTTTTGACCTGCCCGTATCGCATGATCGGGCGGTAAGTTATCGTTGCCGGCCAGGAGCCGCTTCATGTTGTCGTACTGCAGCGCCACTCGATGAGCAAGAACAAGCCGACCACCAAACGCATTCTGCTGAAACTCAGCGGTGAGGCCCTCATGGGGCAAGCCGATTACGGTATTTCCGCCGAGGTGGTCGAACGACTTGCCGCCGAAATCAAGGCGCTGATCGAGTCGGGCGTTCAAGTCGCGCTTGTGGTGGGCGGTGGCAACATCTTTCGCGGCGTCGGGCTCGCTGGACGCGGCATGGATCGGGTTACCGGCGATCAGATGGGCATGCTGGCGACCGTCATCAACGCCCTGGGTCTGCAGGATGCAATCGAGCATGCCGGCATGACCGCACGGGTGATGTCGGCGATCCGGATCAATCAGGTCTGTGAGGACTATATCCGTCGTCGCGCGATTCGCCATCTGGAAAAAGGGCGCGTGGTTATCTTCGCGGCCGGCACCGGCAACCCGTTTTTCACCACCGATTCCGCGGCCAGCCTGCGCGCGGTGGAAATAAACGCCGATCTCATGCTCAAGGCGACCAAGGTCGACGGCATTTACAGTGCCGATCCGATGCGCGACAGCAGCGCGAAACGGTACACGCATCTCACCTACGACGAGGTGATCGATCAGCGCCTGAGCGTGATGGATACCACAGCGATCGTGCTCTGCCGCGACAACGGCATGCCGCTACGGGTGTTCGATATCAACCGGGCCGGCGATCTGGCACGCATCGTCGCGGGCGATGACGTGGGCACGCTGGTCGACAACGACACGACGAGAAGCAACGGATGATTGACGAGATATACAGTGACGCACAGCAGCGCATGGACAAGACGATCAACGTCATGCGCGAGAACTTCGGCAAGATCCGCACCGGGCGGGCGAGCACGACCCTGCTCGATCATGTGACGGTCGACTATTACGGTTCCGAGGTTCCGCTCAACCAGGCCGCGAATATTTCGCTGGAGGATGCGCGTACGATCACCATCCAGCCGTGGGAAAAGAGCATGGTTCAGCCGGTCGAAAAGGCGATCATGAAAGCCGATCTCGGCTTGAATCCGTCGACGGCAGGCCAGGTCATTCGCGTGGTGCTGCCGCCGCTGACCGAGGACCGCCGCAAGGATCTGGTCAAGGTCATTCGTGCCGAGGCCGAGGACGGCCGCGTGGCGATTCGCAATATCCGTCGCGATGCCAACTCCACGCTCAAGGAACTGGTCAACGAAAAGGAAATCAGCGCCGACGACCAGCATGGCGGCGAAGCGCGGATCCAGAAGCTGACCGACCAGCATATCGACCGGATCGACAGTCTGCTCGAGGACAAGGAAAAGGAGATCATGACGGTTTGAACAAACCGTCGATCGGACTCGAGCGCCAGGTGCGAATATGACTGTGCCCGACCACGTCGCAATCATCATGGACGGCAACGGCCGCTGGGCGAACCGGCGTGGGCTGCCGCGCGCGGCGGGTCATCGCTCGGGCGCGCAGGCCGTTCGCTCGATCGTAGAAAGCGCGCGAGAACAGTCGGTCAAGACGCTGACTTTGTTCGCGTTTTCCAGTGAGAACTGGCAGCGCCCCAAAACCGAGGTGCGCGTGCTCCTCGATTTGTTCCGGCGCACCATCCGGCGTGAGATCGACTCCATGCACGACTCGGGTGTGCGCCTGAGTTTCATCGGCGAGCGCGAGCATTTCTCGCAGGCGCTACAGCAGGAAATGGCTCAGGCCGAACAGCGTACCCGCGACAATAACGGCCTGAATCTGATTATCGCGATCGACTACGGCGGGCGTTGGGATCTGGTGCAGGCTGCGCGGCAACTGGCCCGCGATTGCTGCGAGGGTCGCCTCGGGCCCGACGACATCGATGAGCACAGCCTCGGCGTGCGCATGGCACTGGCCGAGCACGCGCCGCCGGATCTGTTCATTCGCACCGGCGGCGAGCGCCGGATCAGCAACTTCCTGCTCTGGGATCTTGCCTATAGCGAGCTTTATTTCTCCGACGAGCTGTGGCCGGATTTCGACGGTAACAGTCTGGCCTGCGCCATCGAATGGTTTGGTCAGCGTCAGCGCCGCTTCGGTCGACTGCCGCAGGCCGCGGCCACGGGCGTCTGAGACGCATGCTAGCCACCCGCATCGCAACAGCGCTGGTCCTCGTACCGCTGGCGGTACTGGGCATGCTGTATCTGCCCACGTTCGCCATTACCTTATTGTTCGCGGTGCTCATGTTGCTCGGTGCCTGGGAATGGGCGGGCCTGTTACGTATGGGCGATACCGGGCATGTGCTGCTCGTGCTCGCCACTGCGCTGCTGATTTTCTTGTTCGCACTGGTACGCAGCCAGCTCTGGGTGGTGGGCGCCGACAATCTTCTGATTGGTGCGGCCTGTCTCTGGTGGCTGATCGCGATTGGTTGGATCGTGCGTTATCCCAACGGCTGGGCACGGGTGATGGGGCGCACCGATATCGGCGTCGCGACCGGTCTGCTGACGCTGGTGGCGGCCGTGGCAGCGGTGACCTATCTGCACCAGAGCGATCAGGGCGCGCTGCTGCTGCTCGCGTTCTTCTTTCTTGTCTGGGCCGCGGATACGGGCGCTTATATCGCCGGGCGTACGCTCGGGCGGCACAAGCTGGCGCCCGCCGTCAGCCCGGGCAAAACACGCGAGGGCGCCGTCGGCGGCGTGATCGCGGCGATGGTTTTTGCAGGCCTGGGTGCCTGGGTGCTCGGCTTCGGCGAAGCCCGGCTGGTGGGGTTCGTTGTGCTCGGGGCCTGGGTCGCGGTGATCTCGATCGTGGGGGATCTGACCATCAGCATGTTCAAGCGTCATGCCGGCATCAAGGACAGCGGCACGCTCTTTCCCGGGCATGGCGGGGTGCTTGACCGGCTCGATAGCGTGCTGGCGGCCGCGCCCTGGTTCGTGGCGGGGCTGCACTGGCTTCCCAGCAGCATCTAGGCGCGTTCGCCGTATTGAGCGGCGACCCAGGTAAACTGGCAGCGCATCCGCGGATCGGCGCCTTGCGCGCGATCCGGTGATCCAATCCACGCCGGCGGTATGTGCCGCCGTTCGGGAGAAACGAATTACATGTCTGACTGGCTGATGTCGGTTCCGGCGTTCATCGTGGCCATCGGTCTGCTCGTGGCGGTGCACGAATATGGCCATTTCTGGGTCGCGCGTCGTATGGGCGTGAAGGTGCTGCGCTATTCGATCGGCTTCGGCAACCGCGTCTGGGGTTTTACCGGCCGACGCAGCGGCATCGAATACTGGTTGTCGGCGATCCCGCTGGGCGGCTACGTCAAGATGCTCGACGAGCGCGAGGGCCCCGTTGCCGAGGCCGACAAGCCCTATGCCTTCAACCGCCAGCATCCGGCACGCCGGATCGCGATCGTGGCCGCGGGTCCGGGGGTCAATTTCCTGTTTGCGATCGCGGCCTACTGGCTGGTGTTCATGATCGGTGTGGCTGGCATCAAACCGATGATCGGCGCCGCGCCTGCGGACAGCCTTGCTGCCCAGGCCGGTCTGCGCGCGGGCGACGAAATCGTGGCCATCGACGATCGCCGCATCGAAAACTGGGAAGATCTGCGGCTCGGCCTGATCGAGCGCGGCCTCGATGGCGATGCGGTGGACTTGCAGGTACGTACCGACGAAGGCTCGGTACGCCGCGTCGGGCTGGATTTGAGCAACGTTCCTGCCGATCCGGAGCAGCTGTTCGACCGGCTCGGGCTGATGCCGTACCAGCCGCCCGCAACGCCGCTGATCGCCGACGTGGTGGCCGATAGCGCGGCCAGTCGTGCCGGCCTGCAAAAAGGCGATCAGATCCAGGCCGTGGACGGCGACGCCATGGACACGCCGCAGGCGCTGGTCGAGCGAATCCAGTCAAGCCCGGGCGAGCGCGTGCAGTTAACGGTGACACGCGATGGACAGACGCTCGATATCCCGGTGACGCTCGCTTCGGTACAAGGCGATGACGGCGCGGAAGAGGGGCGCCTGGGCGCGCAGATCGGCGTGGATGCGGCAGCCTGGCAGAGCATGCGCACTACGCGCCAGCTCGGTCCTCTGGCCGCGGTTCCGGCGGCGGTCGCGAAGACATGGGAAGTCTCGGCGCTGACCGTACGCCTTATGGCGCGGATGGTGACGGGCGAGGTTTCGCTGCGTAACGTCAGCGGTCCAATCCAGATTGCCAACTATGCGGGACAGACCGCGAGTATCGGTCTGGAAGCGTTTGTTGGCTTTCTTGCCCTGGTTAGCGTCAGTCTAGCGGTGCTCAACCTGTTGCCGATTCCGGTGTTAGACGGGGGGCATCTTCTGTATTATTCGATCGAATGGATCAGGGGCCGACCTCTTTCGGAGGCGGTACAGGTCGCAGGTCAGCAGGTCGGCATGGTCGCTCTCCTGATGCTGATGACCCTGGCTTTCTACAACGATATCCTGCGCTTGCTCGGGTAAGTAAGGTTCTTGAAATATGCCTGTATGTGTGTCGCGCGCGCTTGCCGTGCTCCTGTGTCTTTTTGCTGCAAGCGCCTGGGCGCAGACTCAATCGTCGGATTCGGGTTACGACTTCCGCGTGGACGACGTGCGCGTGGTCGGCGTACAACGCCTCGAGCCCGGCACCGTTCTGACCTATCTGCCCCTGTCGGTGGGCGATCGTCTGAGCGAGGCCCGTGCCCAGCAGTCGATTCGTGCGCTATACGACACCGGACTGTTCGAGAACGTCGCGCTTCAGCGTGAAGGCAACACCCTCGTTGTTGACGTCACCGAGCGCCCCGAGATCGCGAGCTTTTCAATCGAGGGCAACAAGAACATCGGCGGCGAGCAGCTCAAGGATGCGCTTGCACAGCAGGGGCTGGCGAAGGGCGAGCTTTACAAGCGCTCGCTCGTCGACCAGCTCGAACAGGAGCTGCGCCGCCAGTACTACGCCAACGGCTATTACAGCGTTGCGATCGATACCGAGGTCAAGGAGCTCGACAACAATCGCGTGGCCGTCGATATCGACGTGACCGAAGGCGAGGTCGCCTCGATCAAGGACATCAACATCATCGGCAACGAACACTTCAGCGACGATGAGCTGCGCGACGTGTTCGAGCTAAAGGCCAGTTCGCCGGCCTATACCCATCCGTTGACGTTCTGGCGCAGCCGGGACCGCTATTCGCGCGAGAAGCTGCTCGGTGACCTGGAGTCGCTGAACTCCTTCTATCAGAACCGCGGCTACGTGCGTTTCAACGTGTCGTCGATCCAGGTGTCGCTGTCGCCGGATAACCGCAACATCTTCCTCACCATCAACGTGGACGAGGGCGATCAATACACCATCAACGACTACGAATTCGCCGGTGACATGATCGTGCCGCAGACCAGCCTTCAGCGGTTGGTCACGGTCGAGCCGGGCCAGACGTTCTCGCGCGGCGATGTCGACGCCTCGGCCAACAGCATCAGCTCCGGCCTGGCGGATTTCGGCTATGCCTTCGCCGACGTCGACCCGCTCACCCGGATCAACGACGAAGACAAGACGGTCGACCTGACCTTCTTCATCGACCCGGGCAAGCGTGCCTACGTCCGTCAGATCACCTTCAACGGCAACGACAAGACCAACGACGAAACCCTGCGTCGGGAAATGCGCCAGTTCGAAGGGGCGCCGTTCTCGCGCCGTGGCGTGGAGCGTTCGCGCACCCGCCTGGCGCGGCTGCCTTACGTGCAGGACGTGCAGGTCAACACCGAAAAGGTCGCCGGCAGCGAAGATCTGGTCGATGTCGATTACGACGTGACCGAACGCGCCGCAGGCACGCTGCAATTCGGTGTGGGCTTCTCGGATGCCCAGGGCTTTCTCATCAACGGCAGCGTCTCGCACAGCAACTTTCGTGGCACCGGCAACCGTCTGAGCCTGCGTGCGGAAACCAACGACTATGCCAAGAGCGTGGGCGCGAGCTGGACCGACCCGTATTTCACCGACGAGGGCGTATCGCGCACCATCTCGGCGTTCTACCGCAATACCGACCAGCTGATCCGTATCGGCTCCGGCTTCGACCTGAACTCGGTCGGCGGCGCGGTGACCTTTGGTTTGCCGATCACCGAATACTCGCAGCTGCGCGCCGGTCTCGGCGTCGAGCGCAACGAAATCAACTCGGCCGTCAACCGCAACGGCGAACAGCGTCTTTCCGACGAGTTGGCCGAGTTCATCGACGAAAACGGCAAGGAAGCCACCACCTACGAACTGCAGACCGGCTGGTCGCGGGATACGCGTAATCGCACTTTCTTCGCCACCCGCGGCAGCAACACCGAGTTCCAGTTCAACATCAAGGGCCCGGGCTCGGACCTCGAGTATTACGACACAAGCCTCGAGCACGAGCGTTACTTCCGCGTCGGCGCCTGGGTTCCCGGGCTGTCGGACAAGATGGTGCTTTCCGTGGATGGTCGTGTTGCCCAGACCGATGTTTGGGGCGACGGCGAGGATGTGCCGCCCTACGATAACTTCTTCGCGGGCGGTGCCCGGTCGGTGCGCGGCTACTCGAACGGTGGTCTCGGCCCTCGGGATTCGCTAGACAATCCGTTCGGCGGTCAGTTTCTGACCACGCTGCAAAGCGAACTCGTGATTCCGACGTTCCTCGAGTCCGACAACAAGTCCACGCGCCTGACGGCCTTCTACGACATCGGTAACGTCTACGAGGACGCGAGCGCATTCGAAGCCTCGGACCTGCGCAAGTCCGCAGGCGTGGCTTTCTACTGGTTCACGCCGTTCTTCGGCCTGCTGCGCGTGAGCTATGCGGCCTACGTGGACGATCCGGACAACGACGACGTCGATCGCTTCCAGTTCTCCTTCGGCGTCGGGCTCTAGCCGGGCAGGGTTCGACAGCGACATGTATTCGATACGACGCATTCCGCTCGCGCTTGCCCTGACGTTCATGCTCGCGTTTACGGGGGCGCTGCAGGCGGCGCCGGCGGCCAGCGACGGCGCGAACAAGGTTCTGCGTATCGGCGTGGTGGACGTGTCGCGGGTGGTTAACGAGTCGCCCCAGGCGGCACGGGCCAAGTCGAGCATGGCCACACAGTTCGCCAAGCGAAAGAATGCCCTCGAGGCGAAAGCGAACGCGCTACGCCAGGATATGGATCGCCTTGCCCAGGACGGCAGCGTGATGAGCGATGAGGATCGCGACAGGCTGCAGAGCGATATCCGCGATCGGCAGCGGGAACTGCAGCTCGAACGCAGCAAGTACAACGACGATGTCTCCGACGCGGAGCAGAAGGAATTCGAGCAGATGCGCGGCGATATACTGGATATCATCAACCAGTATGCCGAGGACAACGGCTACGACCTGATTCTGGGCGAAGGCGTGATCTACAGCAGTGATGCAGTCGATGTGACCGACGAGATCCTGGCCGAACTCGGGGACGGTTAAGCCATGGCGACGAACACGTCGCCCGCGCTCACGCTCGCGGTGCTGGCCGAGCGATTCGATCTGGTCGTGCCGCCGGAGGCGGCACAGACGGCTATTCATGGCGTATGCGCCCTCCAGCCGGGCAAGCCCGACTGTATAGGCTTTGCCGAAAACCCGTCCCAGATCGAAACGGTGCGCCGCAGCGCGGCCGCGGCCGTTATCTGCCCGCCGGCGGTGGCCGAAGCCGTCGATATACCGGCCCTGGTTGCCAAACAGCCGCGGCTGGCGTTCGCGCGTGTCGCCGCGCTGTTCGAGCGTGGGCCGGCCTCGGCCGGCATTCATGCCCGTGCCGTGGTCGCCGAAAGTGCCCGCGTCGACGAGCAGGCCAGCATCGCCGCCAATGTGGTTATTGGCGCGAACAGCGTCATCGAGGCCGGCGCGGTCATCGGCGCGAATACGGTGATCGGCGCGGACGTGTATATCGGCGCGGATACCCGTATCGCCAGCAATTGCAGCATCGGCGACCGGGTTCACATCGGCGCGCGTACCACGATCGAAGCCAATGCCGTGATCGGCGGGCGCGGGTTCGGGCTCGTTCATAACGGCGCCGGCTGGGAGCCGATCCCCCAGATGGGTGGCGTGCGCGTGGGCGACGACGTGGAAATCGGCGCCGGCAGCACCATCGACCGCGGCGCGTTGGACGACACCGTGATCGAACGCGGCGTGAAGATCGACAACCAGGTGCATATCGCGCACAACTGCCGCATCGGCGCGCATACGGTCGTGGCTGGTTGTACCGGTATCGCGGGTTCCTGCACGATCGGCTCGAACTGCATGATCGGCGGTGGCGTAGGCATCGGTGATCACGTCACCATCGCGGATGGCGTCATCGTGACCGCCGCCAGCCAGGTCCCCAAGAACATCGACCGAAGCGGCGTATACTCGTCGACTTTTCGCGCCATGCCGGCTACTGGCTGGCGCAAGCGCCTTGCCCTGTTTAGACAGCTCGACAAGATCGAGCGGCGCCTGCGCCGGGTGGAGCGCGCGGCCCCTTCCTCGGAGAATAACGAATGAGCGACCAAGACGATATCAAGGCAATCATGCGGCAATTACCGCATCGGTTTCCGTTTTTGCTGGTAGACCGGGTGCTTGCCTGCGAGCCGGGCAAGTCGATCACCGCAATCAAGAACGTCACCATCAACGAGCCGTTCTTTCCGGGCCATTTCCCGAGCGAGCCGGTCATGCCGGGCGTGCTCATTCTTGAAGCGCTGGCCCAGGCCGGGCTGATTCTGGGTATGCGTACGGTGGAGTCGGAAGAGGGCACCATCGTCTATTTCGCGGGCATCGACAAGGCACGCTTCAAGCGCCGCGTTGTGCCGGGTGATCAGCTGTTGCTCAAGCTCGTGGTGGGTTCGGCCAAGAAGCGGATCTGGCGTTTCGATGCCGAAGCCTGGGTTGGCGACGAGCTCGCCTGCCGTGCTCAGATGATGGCGGTACCGGGGAAGCCCGATGCCAATTGATCCCAGCGCACAAGTTCATCCCGAAGCCGAGATCGCCGACGATGTCGATATCGGCCCGTTCAGCGTCATCGGCCCGCACGTCAAGATCGGTGCCGGCACGCGCGTCGGTCCGCATGTGGTCATTTCCGGCCATACCACCATCGGCCGCGAAAACCAGATCTTCCAGTTCGTATCGCTGGGCGCCGAACCGCAGCATCGTATATATGCCGGCGAGCCCACGCGGCTGACCATCGGCGATCGCAACACCTTTCGCGAATACTGCAGCGTGCATCGCGGCACCGTGATCGACCAGAGCGAGACCATCATCGGCGACGACAACCTGCTGATGGCCTATACCCATATCGCCCACGACTGCGTGCTTGGCAACGGCATCACCATGGCGAACGGGGCCAGCCTCGCAGGGCATGTGCGTATCGGCGACTTCTGTATTCTGGCCGGGTTCGCGCTGGTGTATCAGTTCCGGCGCGTGGGCACGATGGCGTTTTTGGCCTATTGCAGCGGCGTACAACAGGATGTACCGGCCTTCGTTCGCAGCGCCGGCGCGCCGGCCGTACCGCACGGGGTCAACTCCGTGGGCATGCGTCGTCGTGGCTATAGCGAAGAAGAGGTCACTGCCGCCAAGCGCGCCTATCGCACCATCTACCGCTCCAAGCTGCGTCTGGAGCAGGCGCGCGAAGCGCTGCGTGAACCGGCCGAGTCGAGCGAGGCTGTACGCCTGATGCTGGAATCGATCGAGTTGGCCGAGCGCGGCATCATTCGCTAGCACGTGGTCGATGCGCAGCCCCGTTTTTTCATCGTGGCCGGCGAACAGTCCGGCGACGTGCTTGGCGCGGGGCTGATCCGCGCGCTGCGACAACGCTACCCCGGCGCCCGCTTCGAAGGCGTGACCGGGCCGCTCATGCGCGAGGCCGGCTGTGAGACGCTGGCCGATATCGAAGCGCTATCGCTGTTCGGCATCAGCGAAGTGATCGGGCAGATTCCGCGGCTGCTGCGTCTGCGACGGCGCCTGTTCGAGCGCGTCGTCGCTACCCGGCCGGATGCGTTCATCGGTATCGACGCGCCGGCGTTCAATACCGGCCTGGAAATGCGGGTACGCCAGCGCGGTATCGCCACCGTGCACTATGTCTGTCCGACCGCCTGGGCCTGGCGACAGGGGCGCACCAAGAGCATTCGCAAGGCCGTCGACCTTTTGCTGGCGATATTTCCGTTCGAAGAAGCGTTCTTTCGCCGTTTCGATATCCCGGTGACGTTCGTCGGCCATCCCCTGGCCAACGAATTGCCCCTGCACCCCGACAGCACCAGCGCCCGGCGTGCCTTGGAGCTGGAGACCGATGCGCCGCTTCTGGGTCTGCTGCCCGGCAGCCGTCGCTCCGAGGTCAGCCGGCTCGGGCCGGTGTTCATCGAAACCGCGCGCTGGCTGCAGGCGCGCCACCCGCAACTTCGGTTTGTGGCACCGATGGCGACACCCGCGGTGCGCGAACTCTTCGAAGCCCAGATCGCCGAGGCGGGTGCGGATCTGGATATCCGGCTCATCGACGGCCGGTCGCGGGAAGTCATGCGCGCGGCCGACGTGCTGCTGCTGGCCTCGGGCACGGCCACGCTGGAGGCGCTGCTGGCAAAAACGCCGATGGTGGTGGCCTACAAGCTGTCGGCGATGAACTATGCGATCGCCCGTGTGTTCAACCTGATCAAGACCGAGCATGTGAGCATGCCCAATCTGCTGGCCCAGCGAACGCTGGTGCCGGAATGCCTCCAGCAGCAGGCCCGGGTGTCGGTACTGGGCCCCGAGGTCGAACGACTGCTGGAATCCGGCCCGGCACGCGCGGCCCAGACCGAGGCCTTTGACGCGATCCACCAGCAGCTGGCCTGCGACGCCGATGAGCGCGCTGCGAACGCGGTCGCGGCCCTGATCGAGGCGCGCCGATGAGGCGTCGAACGCGTCGCTTTGCCTGTCCGTTGGTCGCCGGCGTGGACGAAGTGGGGCGGGGCCCGCTCGCCGGACCGGTCGTGGCGGCCGCGGTCATTCTGCCGGCGCGGCCGCTGCTCCGTGGCCTGACCGATTCGAAGGCGATCGGGGCGGCCGAGCGCGAACGCCTGGATGAACGGATTCGCCAGCGCGCCCTCGCTTATGCCATCGCCGAAGCCTCCGCGGCCGAGATCGATAGCCTCAATATTCTGCAGGCGAGCCTGCTGGCCATGCAGCGTGCGGTGGCGGCGCTTTCGCTGACACCGTTTGTGGCCTGGGTGGACGGCAACCAGCCGCCGCCGTTGAACATGCCGCTGCGTACGGTGGTCGGCGGTGACGGCAGCGTACCGGCGATCAGCGCTGCTTCCATCATCGCCAAGGTAGCCCGCGATCGGCAGATGAGCGAGTTCGATGCCCGCTATCCCGGCTACGGCTTCGGCCAGCACAAGGGCTATGGCACGCGTGCCCATCGCGATGCCATCGACGCCTACGGGGTGACGCCGATACATCGGCGCAGCTTCGCGCCCGTTGCCCGAGCCCTGCAGCCGCATCAGATCGACTTCATCGATCAGCCCGGCTAGGGCCGAGCGCCCTGACGACCACCGACCGTAGTATGGCGGTTCGCGCTCGCGCGCAGGGCCGTAGAAACACGGCCGCTCCAGCGCAGCGTCGCGTTGACGCGACGACGCCGAACGCCCGCGTGGCATGCCTTGCCGACCCAGACGAATGGTTAGTGCCCGAGCGTTGCGACAATCGCGCCGCATAGCTCGTTAGAATGATGAGCGACGCCGGCCGCGCCCCCTGCTGGGCGTGCCTGCCCGGCGCCACGTTTGCCCATGCCGGCGCCTGCTTCGAGGCGCTCGACCGATAGAAAAGCCTATGCCCGCTGAATTCGTCCATCTGCGTGTCCATACCGAATACTCCCTGTCCGACGGCATCGTGCGGATCAAGCCGCTGCTGGCGCAGACGCGGGAGGCGAACATGCCGGCGGTGGCGATCACCGACAACGTCAACCTGTTCGGCATGGTCAAGTTCTACAAGGCCGCACTTGGCGCTGGCATTAAGCCGATCGTGGGCGTCGACCTGCATATCGACGAAGGCCCGCAGGAAACGCCGTCGCGGCTGACGCTGCTGGCCCAGAACCGGGTCGGCTATCGCAACCTCTGCGATCTGCTCACCCAGGCCTATCTGCACGGCCAGCATCGTGGGCAGGTGTTGTGCCAGCGCGAATGGGTGGCCGAAAAGGCCGAGGGGCTGATCGCTCTCTCCGGCGGCATGGTCGGCGATACCGGCATGGCGCTGATGGCGGGCAAGCCGGAAATAGCCGATTCGCGCGCGCTGGCCTGGCAGCAGATATTCGGCGATCGCTACTATCTGGAAGTCACCCGCTGCGAGCGCAGCGGCGAGGCGGCCTGGCTTTCGGAGACCGTGGGGCTGGCCCTGCGCGACGACATTCCGATCGTTGCCACCAACGACGTGCGCTTTCCCCAAGCCGACGACTTCGATGCCCACGAAGCCCGCGTGGCCATCCACGGCGGCTACACGCTCGCCGATCCGCGCCGGCCGAAGAACTATACCCCCGAGCAGTATCTGAAAACCCCGGAACAGATGGCCGAGTTGTTCGCGGACCTGCCGGAAGCGTTGGAGAACAGCGTCGAGATCGCACGCCGCTGCAATCTCGAACTCACCCTGGGCGAGAACGTACTGCCCGAGTTCCCGGTGCCGGAAGGGCACGACGCTGCCACGTTCCTGCGCGCAGAGTCCGAATCCGGCCTGGCCGAACGCCTCGAGCTGCTGTACCCGGACGAAGACGAGCGCGAACGCCGCAAGCCGGAATACGATGCCCGCCTCGATCACGAACTCGACGTGATCAAGACCATGGGCTTTCCCGGCTACTTTCTCATCGTCGCCGACTTTATCCGCTGGGCGCGCGAGAACGGCGTGCCGGTGGGCCCGGGCCGTGGTTCGGGGGCCGGCTCGCTGGTCGCCTATGTGCTGGGTATTACCGACCTGGATCCATTGGCTTACGACCTGTTGTTCGAGCGGTTTCTCAACCCCGAACGTGTATCCATGCCCGACTTCGACGTCGACTTCTGCATGGACGGTCGCGACCGGGTCATCGAATACGTCGCCCAGCGCTACGGACAGGAAAAGGTCAGCCAGATCATCACCTACGGCACCATGGCCGCGAAGGCGGTGGTGCGCGACGTCGGCCGTGTGCTCGGCCATCCCTACGGCATGGTCGACCGCATCGCCAAGCAGGTGCCGTTCGCGCCCGACATGACGCTCACGCGTGCGCTGGAGGAGTCGGAAGAGCTGCGCCAGTCGCGCGAGGATGAAGAGGTCGGCTATCTGCTCGATCTGGCGCTGGCGCTGGAGGGGCTGTCGCGCAACCCCGGCAAGCATGCCGGCGGCGTGGTGATCGCGCCGTCCAACCTCATCGATTTCACGCCGCTCTACTGCGAAGCCGGGGGCGGCAACCGTGTGACCCAGTTCGACAAGGACGATGTCGAAGCCGTCGGCCTGGTGAAGTTCGACTTTCTGGGCCTGCGTACGCTCACCATCATCGATCGGGCGGTGCAGGTGGCCAACGCACGGCTGGCGAAATCGGGCAAGGATCCGATCGATATCCGCTCTATCCCGCTCGACGACAAGAAGCCCTACGAACTGCTCAAGGCCGGCGATACCACGGCCGTGTTCCAGCTCGAATCCTCCGGTATGCGCCGGCTGGTCAAACAGCTCAAGCCCGACGAGCTGGAAGATATCGTCGCTCTCGTCGCCCTCTATCGTCCGGGCCCGCTCGAATCCGGCATGGTTGAGGACTTCATCGATCGCAAGCACGGCAAGGCCCGGGTCGTGTATCCGCACGACAGTCTCGCCGAGGTGCTCGAGCCCACCTACGGCGTGATCCTGTATCAGGAACAGGTGATGCAGATCGCCCAGGTGCTGGCCGGCTACAGTCTGGGCAACGCCGACCTGCTGCGGCGTGCCATGGGCAAGAAAAAGCCCGAGGAGATGGCCAAGCAGCGCGAGGGCTTCGTCCAGGGCGCGGTGGCGAACGGTATCGAAGAGAACACCGCAGCGTATATCTTCGATCTGGTGGAGAAGTTCGCCGGCTACGGCTTCAACAAGTCGCATTCGGCCGCCTATGCGCTGGTGTCGTACCAGACCGCCTGGCTCAAGGCCTATTACCCGGCCGATTTCATGTCGGCGGTGTTGTCGGCGGATATGGATCACACCGACAAGGTCGTGATCATGATCGACGAGTGCCATCGATTGAATATCGATGTGCTGCCACCGGACGTGAATTCTTCCGAATACAATTTTTCCGTGGTCGACGACAGCGCGATCCGCTACGGCCTGGGGGCGATCAAGGGCCTGGGCCGCGGCGCGATCGAAACCGTGATCGAGGAGCGCCGTGAGAACGGAACATACGCCAACCTCTACGACTTCTGTCGGCGTATCGATACCTCCAAGGCAAACCGTCGCGCTCTCGAAGCGCTGATCAACGCGGGCGCGCTGGACCAGCTGGGCCCGAACCGGGCCAGCCTCATGCAGGGGCTTACGCGGGCGCTGGCGGCCGCCGAGCAGGACCGCAGCGCGGCCAGCGCCGGCCAGAACGACATGTTCGGGCTGGCCGAAGATGCCACCGACAACGTCGGCCCGCCGTTGGAAGAACGCCCGGAATGGCCGGAGGACGAACGCCTGCGCGCCGAGCGCGACACGCTGGGTCTGTATCTGACCGGTCACCCGATCAAGGCCTGGGAAGACGAGCTCGCGCTTATGACCCAGGGCAAGATCGCCGAGCAGGTCGCGGCGATGCCGCGCCCGGAAGAGGGCGGTCGCGGGCGGCGCGGCGGCAACAAGCGCAGCGCGGTGGTGGCCGGCCTGGTGGTGGAAGTACGCCGGATGAAAAAGGGCCGCCGCATCATCGTGGTGCTGGACGACGGCAGCGCACGTATCGAATGTCCGCTGTTCGAGGAAAAGGCCGCCGAATACGGTCATCTGCTCGCGGCGGACAAGCTGGTGGTGGTCGAGGGCAAGCTGCAGTACGACGATTTCAGCGACGGCTTCCGGCTGAATGCAGAAACGGTCATGGACTTCGATACCGCCCAGGCGCGCTTCGCCCATCGCGTGCTGCTGCGGGCCACGCCCAAGGTGGATGTCGATGCGCTGGTCGGCTGCGTGGACCGCCACCGAGCCGAGGAAGCCGGCTGCGACGTGGTCGTGCGCTACAGCAACGATCAGGCCCGCGCGGTGCTTACTCTGGGGGAAACGCGGGTGCGTCTATGCGACGAACTGCTAAGCGATCTGCGCCAGCTTGTGGGTGCGGATCACGTGCAAGTACGTTATCGTCGCGAACAGTCAATTACCCAATAAGCCGCGCAGCGGGCGAAGCAGCAATACACGATGGCGCAGAAAAACCTCGACTACCTCGATTTCGAACAGCCGATTGCCGAGTTACAGGAAAAGATCGAGGAGCTGCGCTTCGTCGCCGACGGCAGCGAGGTCAATCTCAGCGAAGAGATCACCAAGCTCGAAGGCAAGCGCCGTAGCCTGACCGAGCAGATTTTTTCCAAGCTGTCGACCTGGCAGGTCGCGCAGATGGCGCGTCATCCCCTGCGTCCGTACATGCAGGACTATATCGACGGCATGTTCACCGACTTCGTCGAGCTGCACGGTGATCGCGCCTATGCCGACGACCCGGCCATCATCGGCGGTACGGCCCGCCTGGGCGGGCAGTCGGTGATGGTGATCGGCCACCAGAAAGGCCGGGACACCAAGGAAAAGATCTATCGCAACTTCGGCATGCCGCGCCCGGAGGGCTATCGCAAGGCGCTGCGCCTGATGAAGCTCGCCGAGCGCTTCAACATGCCGGTGCTCACCTTCATCGATACACCGGGCGCCTATCCGGGCATTGGCGCGGAAGAGCGCAATCAGTCCGAGGCCATCGCCCGCAATCTTTTCGAAATGGCCCGTCTACGCGTGCCGATCCTGTGTACCGTGGTCGGCGAGGGCGGCTCCGGCGGCGCGCTGGCGGTGGGCGTGGGCGATCACCTGATGATGCTCCAGTACAGCATCTACTCGGTCATCTCGCCTGAAGGCTGTGCCTCGATTCTGTGGAAGTCGGCCGAACGGGCCGAGGAAGCGGCGGAGGCGATGAAGGTCGGTTCCGAGGATCTGCACCGGCTCAAGCTGGTCGACGAAGTGGTCGAAGAGCCGCTCGGCGGTGCCCATCGCGACCCCAAGCAGCTGATGAAGCAGATGCGTGAACGCCTGCTGGCGAACATGACGCGGCTCAAGCGCATGGGCGTCGACGAGCTGCTGGAAGCCCGCTACAACCGCTGGATGGCCTTCGGCGACTTCAAGCTCGTGGGGTGAAGCAGCGCTTCGCCTGCCTGCAGGCCGCGCTCGAGCGCCCGCCGGCGGGCACGCGCGGGCTCGTGCTGGCATTCAGTGGCGGCCTGGATTCCACCGCGCTGTTGCATGCCCTGGTCGAATCCGCGCCGGCGTGGCCCGTGCGTGCCATTCATGTCTGCCATCACCTGCAGCCCGAAGCACAACGCTGGGCCGCGGACTGTGCGCGCCGGGCGGCCGCCTGGAACGTGGCATACACCCGTGTCGATATTCACGTGGCCACGGCCGGCCGCGGCCTCGAGGCGGCCGCACGCGAGGCCCGCTACGAGGCGTTATGCGCGGCGCTTGAGAGCGGCGAAACGCTGATCACCGCGCACCACGCCCGTGATCAGGCCGAAACCTTCCTGCTGCAGGCGCTGCGGGGTGCCGGCCCGCAAGGCCTGGCCGGCATGCCGCATCGCGCGCGCCTGGGCGAGCATCGGCACTGGCGGCCCTGGCTCGATATCGACCATGACACCATCGCGGCCTATGCCGAAGCACAGGGTCTGCAGTGGATCGACGACCCCAGCAATCACGACCCCGCGATCGCACGCAGCTTCCTGCGCGAATCGATCATGCCGCAGCTCAGACGCCGCTGGGCACAGGCCGACCGGCTGCTGGCCCGTAGTGCGGCGCATGCCCAAGAGGCCGCCGCCGCGATCGACACCCTGGCCGCGATCGACCTGGAACAGTCGCTGTCACAAGACGACACGCTTAAGACGCAGGTGCTCGACGGGCTGGGGCCAGCGCGTGCCAAGCAGGTCGTTCGCCGCTGGCTGGTACAGGGTGGACACGATCGACCCGACCACCGCCACGTCGCGCAGATCATAGAACTGGGGGCATCGCGCCTGGTCGCCAGTCCGGTGGTGGCGTTCGCGGATACCGAAGTACGGCTTTTCGACGGCCGGCTGTATGCGATGGCGCGCTTGCCGGCCGTGCACGCCGACTACGAGCAAGGCTGGGATGGGCGCACGCCACTGTCGCTGCCAGCGGGCTGCGGGACGCTTGCCCTGGCGCCGGCGCCGCGCGTGGGTCTGGCTCTGACCGTCGCCCTGCGGCGCGGCGGTGAGCGCGTGCCCGCGCGGTCGGGCGGGCATCGGCGCGTCAAGGACGTACTGCGCGAGGCGCGCCTGCCGCCCTGGCTGCGCGAGCGTATTCCGCTGGTATACCGGGACGATACATTGATTGCGATCGGCGATCTCTGGCGCCATCCGCATATTCATCAACTCACGGCTAGCGAAATCGGCGCGTTCATCTGGCACAAATCGCGGCCGTAACGCGTACGCGCGTTGTCGGTCGCCGACCTTTCGGCTAGCATGCGCGCTGTTATTCCCCGGCATGAGTCTTGGATCGCGATGGCAGGCGACGCGGCGGGCACCCGCTATATTTTCGTGACCGGCGGGGTGGTGTCCTCGCTCGGTAAAGGCATCGCGGCAGCGTCGCTCGGCGCACTGCTTGAATCAAGGGGCCAGCGCGTCTCGGTGATCAAGCTCGATCCGTATCTCAACGTGGACGCGGGCACCATGAGCCCGTTCCAGCACGGCGAGGTCTATGTCACCCGCGACGGGGCCGAAACCGACCTCGATCTGGGCCACTACGAGCGCTTTCTGAAGACGCGCACCTCGCGGCTGTCGAATTTCACCACGGGCCAGATCTACAACAACGTCATCAACAAGGAGCGCCGCGGCGACTACCTGGGTGGCACGGTTCAGGTCATCCCGCACATCACCGACGAGATCAAGCGCTGCATTCTCGAAGGCGGCGAGGGCGCGGACATCTGCCTGGTGGAGATCGGCGGTACGGTCGGCGATATCGAATCGCTGCCGTTTCTCGAGGCGATCCGCCAGTTCGCTGTCGAATTGGGCCATGACCGGGTGCTGTTCATGCATCTCACACTGGTGCCCTATATCGCCTCCAGCGGCGAGATGAAGACCAAGCCCACCCAGCATTCGGCCAAGGAACTGCGTTCGATCGGTATCCAGCCGGATATCCTGCTGTGTCGCGTGGACCGCCCGCTGCCGGAGAACGAGCGCCGCAAGATCGCGTTGTTCACCAACGTCTCCGAGCGCGCTGTCATTGCCTGTATCGACGTGGACGACATCTACAAGATGCCCGGCCTGCTGCAGGCGCAGTCGCTGGACGCGCTGGTGCTGGAACACTTCGATATTTCCGCACCGAGCGCGGATCTGTCGAACTGGGCCAAGCTGGTCGAGGCCCGCCGCACCCAGGATGTCACCGTCAAGGTGGCCATGGTCGGCAAGTACGTCGATCTGGCCGATGCCTACAAGTCGGTCAACGAGGCGCTCTCCCATGCCGGGCTGCATACCAGCACCCGGGTGGATATCCACTATCTGGACTCGGAGACGGTCGAACGCGATGGCGGCGACTGCCTGGCCGGCATGGATGCGATCCTGGTGCCCGGCGGCTTCGGCGAACGCGGCATCGAAGGCAAGATAACCGCCGCGCGCTATGCCCGAACCCACGGAATTCCGTATTTCGGTATCTGCCTGGGCATGCAGGTGGCCTGTATCGAGTTCGCGCGCGAAATCGCGGGCCTTGAAGGCGCGCACAGCACCGAGTTCATGGCCGAGCCGGCGCATCCGGTAATAGCCCTGGTGACCGAATGGCACGATCTGGCTGGCGAGGTGCAAAAGCGCCACGCCAACGTCGATCTCGGCGGCACCATGCGCCTGGGCGAACAGCGCTGCGATCTGGTTGCCGACACGCTGGCCGCGCGCTGCTACGACGCGACCGAGGTATTCGAGCGTCATCGCCATCGCTACGAGTTCAACAACCGCTACCGGGACGTGCTGGCCGAGAAAGGGCTGGTGTTTTCCGGCATATCCGCCGAAGACAATCTGGTCGAGATCGTGGAGCTGCCCGATCATCCCTGGTTTCTCGGCTGCCAGTTCCATCCCGAGTTCACCTCCACGCCGCGTGCCGGGCACCCGTTGTTCATTGGCTTCATCGCCGCCGCCCGCGCCCATAGCACGGCGGGCGCCGACGCCTGATGGCAATGCAGCTTTGCGGTTTCGAGGTCGGCATGGACCGGCCGCTGTTCCTGATTGCCGGGCCGGACAGCCTGGAATCGCCCGGCATGGTCATGGACGTGGCCGGCCATCTGGCCGAGCTGTGCCGTGAGCTGGGCATCGGCTATATCTTCAAGGGTTCGTTCGACAAGGCCAACCGCAGTTCCGGCGACAGCTATCGCGGCCCGGGCATCGAGGCCGGGCTGGACATGCTGGCCGCGGTCAAGCGCGAGATCGGCGTGCCGGTGACCACCGATGTGCACGTCGAAGACCAGATCGAGCAGGTGGCGGCGGTGGTGGATTTGCTGCAGACGCCGGCCTTTCTCTGTCGCCAGACCGACTTTATCCAAGCGGTCGCGGCCAGCGGCACGCCGGTGAATATCAAGAAGGGCCAGTTTCTTTCTCCGGCCGAAATGAACGGTGTAGTGGCCAAGGCGCGCGCGGCCGGCGGCGAGCAGATCATGGTCTGCGAGCGCGGCTATGCATTTGGCTACAACAACTTGGTTGCGGATATGCGCAGCCTTGCCATCATGCGCGCTACGAACTGCCCGGTGGTGTTCGATGCCACCCATTCGGTACAGCTACCGGGCGGCCAGGGCAGCCGCTCGGGCGGCGCCCGCGAACAGATTCCGGTATTGTCGCGCTCTGCCGTGGCCGCCGGAATTTCCGGTTTGTTCATGGAAACGCATCCGGACCCCGACAACGCCCTGTGCGATGGGCCCAATTCTTGGCCGCTGGCGCATATGCGCGAGCTGCTGGAGACGCTGGTCGAGCTCGACGGCGTGGTCAAACGCCGCGGCACGATCGAGTCGACGCTCGTCCAACCTTAAACGAAACGCGAAAGCAGTATTCCTATGTCGAAGATCAAGCAGATTCGTGGATATCAGGTCATCGATTCGCGCGGCAACCCGACGGTCGCCGCCCGTGTGACGCTGGAAACCGGTGCCGTGGGTACCGCGATGGTGCCCTCGGGCGCGTCCACCGGCAGCCTCGAGGCGGTCGAATTGCGCGACGGCGACGGTGATCGCTTCCTGGGCAAGGGCGTGACCCGGGCCGTGGCGAATATCAACGGTGAGATCGCCAAGAAGCTCAAGGGCTTCGAAGCCGATGACCAGGCCGGCCTCGACAAGACGCTGATCGAACTCGACGGCACCGACAACAAGGGTCGGCTTGGCGCGAACGCGCTGCTGGGCGTGTCGCTTGCCGTGGCCCATGCCGCGGCCAACGACAACAAACAGGGCCTGTACGACTTTCTTGGCCACGACGACGCCGTGAACCTGCCGGTGCCGATGATGAACGTCATCAACGGCGGCGCGCATGCCAACAACAACGTCGACATGCAGGAATTCATGATCGTGCCTGCCGGCGCGCCGAGTTTTTCAGAAGCCATGCGCTGCGGTGCCGAGATCTTCCAGCATCTCAAGAAGCTGCTGGGCGAACGGGGTCTGGCCACGGCCGTGGGCGACGAAGGCGGTTTTGCGCCCGACCTGCCCTCGAATGCGGCAGCGCTGGATACGCTCGTCGAAGCCATCGAACGCGCCGGCTACCAGCCCGGCGGCGATGTCTGGCTCGGCCTCGACGCGGCCAGCACCGAGTTCTGCGAAAACGGGCGCTACAAGCTGGCCTCGGAAAACGCCGACTACGACGCCGCCGGCTTCGTGGATTATCTGGCCGGCCTGGTCGACAAGTACCCGATCATCACCATCGAAGACGGCATGGCCGAGGACGACTGGGACGGTTGGGCACTGCTGACCGAGCGCCTGGGCGACCGGGTGCAGCTGGTCGGCGACGACCTGTTCGTGACCAACACGCGCATCCTGCAGAAAGGCATCGAGGAAGGCATTGCCAACTCGATTCTGATCAAGCCCAACCAGATCGGCACGCTCACCGAAACGCTGCGCGCCATCGACGTGGCCACCCGCGCAGAGTACACGGCCGTCGTGTCGCATCGCTCCGGCGAAACCGAGGATTCCACCATCGCCGATCTGGCCGTGGCCACCTCGGCGACCCAGATCAAGACCGGCTCGTTGTCGCGTTCCGACCGTGTCGCCAAGTACAACCGCCTGCTCATGATCGAGGCCGAGCTGGGCGCACGGGCGGTATATCCCGGGCGCCGCGCATTCAATGTCGGATTCTAGGCGCGCGGCGCTACGAGTTATCCGGCCATGCATGACTGGCGTCGCGACGTGAGCACGATGCGCGCTGAGATCGGCAGTCGTCTGGCGCGCCTGAGTACCGATCTGTCGGGCGCTAGACAGGCCCGCCCCCCGCGCTACAATCGGCGTATGTACCGCGCCGTCATTATCGTGCTTGTGCTCGTGCTCGCCGCGCTGCAATACCGGCTGTGGGTGGCCGACGGCGGCTGGGCGGAAGTGCATCGGCTCAGCGAAATGAAGCAGGAGCTGGCCGCCGCCAACGAGCGCAACCAGGTTCGTAACGACGCCCTGCAGGCCGAGGTGGACGATCTCAAGTCCGGCGAGAGCGCCACCGAAGGGCGAGCGCGTTCCGATATGGGCATGATTCGACGCGACGAGGAGTTCTTTCTGACCATCGCGCCGCCGGGCCCGACGCCGCCCAAGACGCGGGATAAGCAGCAGGGCAACGCCCAGAACGACGACGGATCCGACGACCAATGACGTTGATCCACGGCGACGCGGTCGATATGTCCGCGTTCGCCTACGCGCGGGGTGCTGCGCCCGATGTACGGGCCCGCCTGCGCTCATCTCCGGCCGATTTTTTCGTCGACGAAGACTGCGATATCGCGCTGTCGGGCAGCGGCGAACATCTGTGGTGTCGTATCGAGAAGACCGGGCTGAACACCCAGGACGCCGTGCAGGCGCTGTCGCGTGCCACGGGCGTGCATCCGCGCCAGATCGGATTTGCCGGCATGAAGGACCGGGTCGCGGTCACGCGCCAGTGGCTGTCCATCGCCTGGCCGATCGCCCGCGATCTGCCCGAGCTGGGCGGTATCGACGGTATCGAGGTGCTCGAAATGGGCCGGCACGAGCGCAAGCTCAAACGCGGCGCCCATCGCGGCAATTATTTCGTGCTGCGCCTGCGCGGGCTTGAAGGTGATCGTGACAGCCTCGAGGCCGATCTCGCCGATATTCGTGCCCGCGGCGTACCCAACTACTTCGGTGCCCAGCGTTTCGGCCACGGCGGTCACAACCTCGGCCTGTCGCGGGCGCTGTTCGCGGGCAAGCGCTTGTCGCGCAACCGCCGCGGTTTTGCGCTCTCGGCCGCGCGTTCGCTGCTGTTCAATGCGGTCGTCGATGCGCGCGTTCGCGAGGGCAGCTGGAATACGCTGATCGACGGCGAAGCGGTGATGCTCGACGGCAGTCACAGCGTGTTCTCTCTGGCCGACACCGATCAGCACGACGATGCGCTCGAACAACGGCTGGCACGGTTTGATATCCATCCCAGCGGGCCGATGGCCGGACGGGGCGGCAACGACGTCATCAGCGGCCGGGCGCAAGCGCTCGAGCAGGCGGTGCTCGCGGAATACGCCGATCTGGTGGCCGGGCTCGAACGCTGCGATGTCGATGCGGGGCGCCGCGCGCTGCGCCTTGCGGTACCGTCGTTCGATTGGCAGTTCGAGGATGACGCAACGCTGGTGCTGTCGTTCTGGTTGCCGCCCGGTGCGTTCGCGACCAGCGTGCTGCGCGAGTTCGTGGAAACCACCGAAGAGGGCTGACGCGGACCCGGAGCGACGCCGTCGCGATCATCGTGGCCATGTCCGATCGCATTCAGCGACGACCGTCAAAGCACGGCGGAGTGACTGCTTGCTAACCGGGGTCGTCGATCCAGCGGTATTCCATCTGCTCTGCGGTCCGCTCGGCCAGCTCGCGGCCAGCCAGTTCGGCCAGCAGATAAAGGCTCATGTCGATACCCGCCGATATGCCGCCAGAACTCACATAGCGGCCGTCGCGCACCCAGCGCCGATGGCGTTCGACCGTGAGGGTGTCAAAGCGCGCGGCGAGGGCGCTTTGATCTTCCCAATGCGTGGTCACCCGGCGTCCGTCGAGCAACCCGGCGCCGGCCAGCAGAAACACGCCGGTGCACACGCTCGCCACAATCTGTGCGGGCTCGGCGGCGGCGCGCAGCGCCAACAGGGTGTCCGAGCAGGACAGGGCGCGCTCGTGTTCACCGCCGGCTACGATCAGCACATCCAGCGCGCTGGTCACGCCGATGACCTCGTCGGGCAGTACGCGCAAGCCGCCGCGTGCCGTGACCACGCCCGGGCCGGACGCCAGCAGGCGCGGCTGCAGGTCCATAGGGCCGATTCGACTAGCGGTGGAGAACACCTCGTACGGCCCGCTGAAATCGAGCACTTCGGCGCCGTCGTAGATATAGATACCGATCTGCATGCGAGTCATGCGCGCCGCAGAAGCACGTAGACCGCGCCGGTGCCGCCGTCGTTCTCGCGTGCCGAGCAATAGGCCAGTACCTCGTTGCGCTGGCGCAGCCAGTGCGCGACCTTGACCTTGAGCACCGGGCCGCGGTTGCCGGAGCGCAGTCCCTTGCCGTGGACCACGCGCACACAGCGATAGCCACGATCGAGCGCTTCACGCAGGAAGACCGCCAGGCACTGGCGGGCGACGTCCACGATCATGCCGTGCAGGTCGAGTTCTGCCTGGCAGCGATACTGGCCGCGCCGCAGCTTGCGCATCACCGCAAGCTGTACGCCTTCGCGGCGGTGAAACAGATCGTCGCCGGTTTCGATATCGTCGCCGGGCGAGAAATCGAGCAGTTCGCCGATCACGGCCTGGTCGTCGGCTTCGCGCATGGCAGGCCGGGCCGAAGGCATATGCCGCCAGGGGCGACGTCGTTGCCCCTTCGCCACTTCGGTCACCGGGCCGACCGCGTCGCGAAACAGGGCGCTGTCGTCGTCGCTGATCTGCGTATCGCGATCGGCGGATGCGCGGTTTTGAGAACGGGAGCGGTCGGCCATACCGGCGATTCACTCAAGCAGGAAAGCCTCGATTTAGGCTATGCTAGCGAGCCTGCGGCGCGCTTGCACGCGTCGATAACCTCGCTTTCCATCGAATCCTTGCATGCGATTACTGCTGAGTAACGATGACGGCTGTCACGCGCCTGGGCTGACTGCCCTGCGCGGCGCCCTCGCCAAGATCTGTGACGACATGGTTACGGTCGCGCCGGACCGCAACCGCAGCGGGGCGAGCAACTCGCTCACGCTGGAACGTCCGCTGCGCGTGAACCAGGTGGCCGAAAACGTGTATGCCGTCGACGGCACCCCGACCGACTGCGTACACCTGGCAACGACCGGCCTGTTCGAGCAAGAAGCGGACATGGTGGTTTCCGGCATCAACCACGGCGCCAATCTCGGCGACGACGTGCTCTACTCGGGTACCGTGGCGGCGGCCACCGAAGGGCGTTCTCTTGGTTTGCCGGCGGTGGCGATCTCGCTCGTGGGCGAAAACCCGCGCCATTTCGATACCGCGGCAAGGGTGGCGGTATCGGTGGTCAAACTGCTTATCGACCAGCCGTTGCCCAACGACACGATCCTCAACGTGAACGTGCCCGATCTGGCCTACGAAGAGCTGGCCGGCTTTGCCGCGACCCGACTGGGCAACCGGCATCGCGCCGAGCGACTGGTCGAGGACAGCGATCCGCGCGGGCGTCCGATATTCTGGATCGGCCGTGCCGGCGGCGAGGCCGATGCCGGCCCGGGCACCGATTTTCATGCCATCAGCTGCGGCCAGGTGTCGATCACGCCGATACAGATCGATCTGACCCGCCACGACGCGCTCGGCGCCCTGGGTGACTGGGTGGGGCGGCTTTGACCGGACCGGTATCATCGAAGCCTTCAGTCCGGGCTCGGCGCGGCGGGGGCGAACAGCGACCGACGCGCAGCCGGACCGGCGTGCAGGCGTTCGTCGGGGACGCTTGTCGGGGTTCACACGCAGCGCTTGCATGACTAGATTCGGGCTTCCAAAACATCCCCACGTTCGTGGCTTCGGTATGGCCTCGGGGCGTAGCCGCGCGCGCCTTATCGAACGCCTGCGCGAGTTGGGGATCGATAACGAAAGCGTGTTGACGGCGATGGAAACCGTGCCGCGTCACCAGTTTGTCGACGAGGCCATGAGCAGTCGTGCCTACGACGATACGGCCTTGCCGATCGGCTACGGCCAGACGATTTCGCAACCCTATATCGTCGCCCAGATGACCTCGCTGCTGATCGCCGGCGGGGTGCCCGACAACGTGCTCGAGATCGGCACCGGCAGCGGCTATCAGGCCGCCGTGCTGGCCGAGATTCTGCCCGCGGTCTATACCGTCGAACGCATCGAGCCGCTGTATGAGCGCGCACGGCGACGCTTCGCCGAGCTTGGCTATCGCAACGTGCGCGCACGCCTGGCACGCGAGGGCATGCTGGGACTGCCCGATTACGGGCCCTTCGCGGCGATCGTGGTCACCGCCGGCGCCGAGACGCTGCCCACCTCGCTCTACGAACAGCTTGCCGACGGCGGGCGCATGATCGTGCCGGTCGGCCCGAGCGGCGATCAGCGTCTGATCGTGGTCCGTCGCGATGGCGGCTATTTTGAACAGCAGGCGCTGGATGCGGTCAGTTTCGTACCGCTGATCGAGCAGCGCAGCGATGAACCCAGCCATTAATAGCCGTTAGGGGACGTTCCCACCGATGTTTCGCCGTCTTTACGACTGGGTCGTACGTGCCTCCGGCCACCGCCGGGCACCGTCGATTCTGGCACTGCTTGCGTTCGCGGAATCTTCGTTCTTTCCGATCCCGCCGGACGTGATGCTGGCGCCGATGACGCTGGCACGCCCCGAACGCGCCTGGCGCTTTGCCGCGATCACCACCGTCGCCTCGGTGCTCGGCGGTATGCTCGGCTACTGGATCGGGGCGTTGTTTCTGGACGCGTTGCTGCCCTGGCTCAAGGAGCTGGGCTATTATTCGGCCTATAGCACCGCGCGCGACTGGTTCGAAACCTACGGCTTCTGGGCGGTATTGCTGGCGGGCGTTTCGCCGATACCGTACAAGGTGTTCACCGTGGCCGCGGGCGCCGTGGCGATGCCGTTCCTGCCGTTCATGGCCGGCTCCATCGTCGGCCGCGGCGTTCGCTTTTTTCTGGTGGCCGGGCTGGTACGCTCTCTCGGACCGGTTTTCGAGCAGCGCCTGCTCAAATATATCGATTGGATCGGATGGGCTATCGTCGCCGTCATCGTTGTCGTAATCGCCGTACTGCAGCTGCGATGAAGCGCCTGGCACTGGTGCTGCTGGTCGCGGTCGCGCTCGCCGGCTGCTCTTTGCGCACGGCGATGCGCCCGGATACGTATACCGTACGCCGTGGCGATACCCTCTCGAAGATCGCGGCCACTTACGGCATGGACTGGCGCGACCTCGCGCGCTGGAACAACCTGCGTTCGCCTTACATAATCGAAGTAGGCCAGCAGCTGTCGCTCGACCCGTATCCGCCGCTGGATTATTCGCGTGCGAGCCGGCCCACGCGCGGCCCGCAGGCAGCCGCACCGCCGGCGCCGAGACAGCCCCGGGTCGCGCGCGCGCCGCAGGACTCCCGTGCCGCCCAGGAGGCAGCCATCCAGGCTTCGACACCGCAGCTCACGCGTACGATCGAGCCTTCCGGTTCGCCGTCCCGCGGTACGACACCGAGCGCGCCGCCTAGACCTGCGCCCGCGCCGGCCGAAACGGTCGCCGAGGAAGCCAACGTGGCCGCCGAGGCCGAAATCAACGAGGCAAGCCGTGAATCCGCCGCCCAGCCCACGCGTACCGGCGGGCCGACCGAGGACGGCTGGCAGTGGCCGGCCAGCGGGTCGATCATCCGCGGCTATGCGGCCCAGCGTACGCGCCAGGGCATCGATATCGGCGGTCGCGAGGGCTCGCCGGTATACGCGGCGTCCAGCGGCCGGGTTGTCTATAACGGGACCGGCCTGAAGGGCTACGGCAAGCTCATCATCATCAAGCACGATGAAGAGTATCTGTCGGCCTACGGTTTCACCCGCAACACGCGGGTATCCCAGGGCCAGGACGTAGCCGCAGGCATGCATATCGCCGACATGGGCCTGGGTCCGCAGAATCGGCCGATGCTGCATTTCGAAATCCGCCGCGATGGCCGCCCGATCGACCCCGCAAGCGTGTTGCCGAACGCCGACTAGCGCGGCGACCGGCAGCGCCCGATGCACCGGGCTCGTAGCGTGTGTCGAACCGCGGGTGCGGCAATATGTCCGCGGAGCGTGGTAGAAGCCGCCGCCAGGGCCGGCCGATCGGTAGTCGCCTTACCGCGATTCTGGCAAACTGCCGCGTCTTGTCTTGTTCCTCTGTATGAGTCACCGAGTCCGACACGGCTCCCGAACCCGATCGATCATGTCAAATCCGTCGCCCAAATCTGAATTCGCGCGAATCAAGCGCTTGCCGCCGTATGTGTTCGGCATCATCGGCGAACTCAAGCAGGCGGCACGAGCGCGGGGTGAGGACATCATCGACTTCGGCATGGGCAATCCCGATCAGCCCACGCCGGAGCACATCGTCAAAAAGCTCACGGACGCGGCCCAGCGACCCGACACGCATCGCTATTCCGTCTCGAAGGGCGTGCCGCGCCTGCGGCTGGCCATCTGCGACTGGTACAAGCGCAAGTTCGATGTCGATCTGGACCCGGCCAGCGAAGCGATTGTGACCATGGGCTCGAAAGAGGGGCTGGCGCATCTCATGCTCGCCATTCTCGAGCATGGCGATCAGGTGCTGGTGCCCAATCCGGCCTATCCGATCCATCCTTACGGCGCGGTGATTGCCGGCGCCGACGTGCGCCACGTACGCATGATGCCCGACTCCGATTTCTTCGCCGAACTCGAGCGCGCGATCAAGGAGTCCTGGCCGCGGCCGAAGATGATGCTGCTCAATTTCCCGGCCAATCCGACCACCCAGTGCGTGGAACTCGAGTTCTTCGAGCGCTGCGTGGAGATGGCGCGCGAATACGATCTGTGGATCGTGCAGGATCTGGCATACGCCGACCTATGCTTCGACGGCTACGAAGCGCCGTCGATTCTGCAGGTGCCGGGGGCCAAGGACGTGGCCGTGGAGTGCTATACGCTCTCCAAGAGCTACAACATGCCGGGCTGGCGCGTGGGCTTCATGTGCGGCAACCCGACCCTGATCGCCGCACTGGCACGCATGAAGTCGTATCTCGACTACGGCATGTTCACGCCGGTGCAGGTCGCCGCGATCGCCGCGCTCAACGGCCCGCAGGATTGCGTGACCGAAATCCGCGACATGTATCAGAAGCGCCGCGACGTGCTCTGCGACGGCCTCAACGATATTGGCTGGCAGGTCGATCGGCCCAAGGCGACGATGTTCGTCTGGGCGCCGATCCCCGAGCCGTATCTGGAAATGGGGTCGCTGGAGTTCACCAAGAAGCTGCTGGCCGATGCCGAGGTTGCAGTCTCGCCGGGCATCGGCTTTGGCGAATACGGCGATACGCATGTGCGCTTCGGTCTGATCGAAAACGAACAGCGCACGCGTCAGGCGCTGCGCAACATCAAGCGCATGTTCAAGCGCGACGGGCTGATCGACAGCCTGTAGCCGCGCTGCGCGCGAATACAACCAGGAGACGACAGTGCAACCGGTCAACGTGGGACTACTCGGGCTCGGCACCGTGGGTGCGGGCGCGGTCAATCTGCTCGAACGCAACGGCGTGGAAATCACCCGTCGTGCCGGGCGCGAGATTCGCGTGGTGCGCGCCGCGGTACGCAACCCCGACAAGCCGCGCGAGTGCGCGACCACCGGCATCGAGATCGGCACCGACTGCAACGCGGTGGTCACCGATCCGAATATCGACGTGGTCATCGAACTGATCGGCGGCGATACCGAGGCCTACGATCTGGTCATGGCCGCGATTGCCAACGGCAAGCACGTGGTCACCGCCAACAAGCATCTGATCGCGCTGCACGGCAACGAGATCTTCGCCGCGGCCGACGAAGCCGGGGTGGTGGTGTCCTTCGAAGCCGCGGTGGCCGGCGGCATACCCATCATCAAGGCCATGCGCGAAAGCCTGGCGGCCAACCATATCGAATGGGTGGCCGGCATCATCAACGGCACCGGCAACTTCATTCTCAGCCAGATGATCTTCGAAGATCAGAGCTTCGAGGATGCGCTGGCCGACGCCCAGCGCCTGGGTTTTGCCGAGGCTGATCCCACCTTCGACGTGGAAGGCATCGACGCGGCCCACAAGCTGGCCATCATCGGCGCCATCGCGTTCGGCATCCCGCTGTCGTTCGACAAGATCTTTACCCAGGGCATTCGCGATATCGACAGCATGGATATCGAGTATTGCGCGGAGCTGGGCTACCGCATCAAGCATCTCGGCATTGCACGGCGCGCGGAGAAGGGCGTGGAGCTTCGTGTACACCCGACGCTGGTGTCGCAAAAGGCGTTGCTGGCCAACGTCGAAGGCGAAAAGAACGCGATCATGGTCTATGGCGACTCCGTGGGCCCGACCGTGTACTACGGCGCGGGCGCCGGCGCCGGGCCGACCGCGTCGTCGGTGGTCGCCGACCTGATCGACACCGTACGGATCATGAGCATCGACCCGAAAGGGCGGGTGCCGCATCTGGCCTTCCAGCCCGACCAGCTCACCGAAGAGCCGATCGTGGGCAGCGACGACTTCGTCTGCGGGCATTATTTCCGGGTTCAGGTCGCCGACCAGATCGGCGTCATGGCCGAAATCACCCGTGCGCTGGCCGATCAGCAGATCGGCATCGAAGCGATCCTGCAGAAAGATCCGCCCACCGAGGAAGACGACGCCCACGTGATGATCGTCACCAAGGCAGCGCGCGAGAGCAATCTGTTGAAGGTGCTCGACCATATCCGGTCGTTGCCGTATGTGCGCGAGGGCATCGTGCACATGCGCGTGGCCCAGTTCGAAGATTAACGGGCCGAGCCAGCACATGAGATATATCAGCACCCGGGGCAAGGCGCCTGCGCTGAGTTTCGAAGAGGTCGTGCTCACCGGCCTCGCGAGCGACGGCGGCCTGTATGTGCCCGAGCATATGCCCACCTTTTCGCACGACGAGCTGGCGGCCATGGCTGGGCTGCCGTACAGCGAAATCGCCTTTCGGGTGATGAAGCCGTTCGTCGGCGGCGAAGTCGACGACGAGACTTTTCGTCGCCTGATCGACGAAACCTATGCCACCTTCAAGCACGACGCGGTCGTGCCGCTCAAGCAGCTGTCGCACAACCACTATCTGCTCGAGCTGTTTCATGGGCCGACGCTCGCTTTCAAGGATGTGGCCCTGCAGCTGCTGGGCCGGCTGCTCGATCACTTCCTGGCCAAGCGCGACCAGAAAGGCGTGATCATGGGGGCGACCTCGGGCGATACCGGCTCGGCCGCGATCGAGGGCTGTCGCCACTGCGACAATCTGGACATATTCATTCTGCATCCGCACGAGCGCGTGTCCGCGGTACAGCGGCGGCAGATGACCACGGTGCTGGCCGATAACGTCCACAACATCGCCATCGAAGGCAACTTCGACGATGCCCAGGCCATGGTCAAGGCAAGCTTCGCCGATCAGGGCTTTTTGCAGGGCACCCAGCTGATCGCGGTCAATTCCATCAACTGGGCCCGGATCATGGCCCAGATCGTGTACTACGTGGCCTCGGCGGTGGCTGTGGGCGCGCCGCACCGCGAAGTCAGCTTCTGTGTGCCTTCGGCCAACTTCGGCAACCTGTTTGCCGGTTACATGGCCAAACGCATGGGCCTGCCGGTCAAGCAGTTCGTGATCGCGACCAACGCCAACGACATCCTGCATCGCACCCTCACCGACAACGACTTCTCCAAGACCGAGCTCAAGCCCACGCTGGCCCCGTCCATGGATATCGTCGTGTCTTCTAACTTCGAACGGCTGTTGTTCGAGGCCTATGGTCGTGACGGACAGGCGGTGGCCGATCTGATGGCCCGTTTTGCCGATTCCCCGACGTCGCTGCACGAGGCGCCGCTGGCCGAACTGCGCAAGCTGTTCGCCAGCCATAGCGTGGACGACGACACCATTCTGGAAGTCATTCGTGAGGCCTTTGAGCATACCGGCGAGCTGCTGGACCCGCATACCGCCACCGGCTATCGCGCGGCCCAGCGTGCCCGCGCCGACGAAACCACGCCCATGATCACCCTGGCCACCGCGCATCCTGCGAAGTTCGAGGAGGCCGTGGTCAAGGCCGGTTTCAAGGGCGCGCCGCTGCCGGACAATATGCACGACCTGATGACGCGCGAAGAGCGTTACGACGTGCTGCCGGCCGAGCTGAAGGCAGTACAGCGCTACGTGGCCGAACATCGGCACTAGCCAGCGGCGGCAGCGCAGTGCGCTGCATGTCGTGTGGGTGCGCGGCCGTGCTTAAAAAAATCATAAATCGCGACGAACCCTCATCGGCGCGTATCGTCGAACGCCGGGCCGATATCGCGCCGGAACTGGCCGGCGTTGGCCCGCCGCTGTTGCAGCGCCTGTACGCAGGCCGCGGCGTACGCACGGCGGACGAACTCGACTACGGCCTGAAAGGCCTGCCGCATTTTTCCGGCCTGCGCGGTATCGATACGGCGAGCGAACTGGTCGACATGACCATGCAGGGCGGCCATCGCATTGTGGTGGTGGGCGATTTCGATGCCGACGGGGCCACCAGCACGGCGCTGGTCTGCGACGCCCTCGAAGCGATGGGTGCGTCACGCGTATCCTATTTTCTGCCGCATCGCGCGCGCCACGGCTACGGGCTGTCGCCCGCGGTCGTGGAAGCCATCGGCGCGGGCGCGCCGGGCGATTTGATCATTACCGTCGATAACGGCATTGCCAGCATCGCCGGTGTGGCGGCGGCCCAGCGGACCGGGTGGCGGGTACTCGTCTGCGATCATCATCTGCCGGGCGACACGTTGCCCGACGCCGAGGCGATCGTGAATCCCAATCAGCCGGGCTGCGAATTCGTCGGCAAGGCACTCGCCGGCGTGGGCGTGGCTTTTTACCTGATGGCCGCGGTACGTGCGCGCGTGGCGCGTAACGAACCGGAGCGCGCATTGCCGCGGCTGAGCGATTATCTGGATCTGGTGGCGATCGGCACCGTCGCCGACGTTGTACGCCTGGATCATCTCAACCGCATGCTGGTCAGCCAGGGGCTGCGGCGCATTCGTAGTGGCCTGGCCCGGCCCGGCATCGCGGCGCTGATCGAGGTCGCCGGGCGTGATGCCACCCGCCTGAACGCGGCCGATATCGGCTTTGCGGTGGGCCCGCGCCTGAACGCGGCGGGTCGACTCGAAGACATGTCGATCGGGGTGGCCTGTCTGCGGGCGAGGGACGCCGCCAGTGCCCGTGCGACCGCGGGGGAGCTGGCCGCCATCAACCGTCAGCGTCAGAGCGTGCAGCGGCGTATGCAGGGCGAGGCCGACGCCGCCCTGGAAGCGCTCGAGCGCAGTCCGGCAGAGCGTGCGGCGCTGGTGGTACACAGCGACGATTGGCATGAAGGCATCGTCGGATTGATCGCATCCAGGCTGCGCGAGCGCCACGGCCGGCCGGTGGTCGCATTTGCGCCGGGTGCGAACGGCCGGCTCAAGGGCTCGG
Organism: Salinisphaera sp. C84B14; assembly: GCF_040361435.1. Classification (NCBI taxonomy): domain Bacteria; kingdom Pseudomonadati; phylum Pseudomonadota; class Gammaproteobacteria; order Salinisphaerales; family Salinisphaeraceae; genus Salinisphaera; species Salinisphaera sp. C84B14. Next base: position 47,580 of record NZ_APNL01000008.1, read on the forward strand.
CGCGCTCGATTACCGGACTGCATATTCGCGATACGTTGGCGGCCGTCGATGCCCGCCACCCGGGTCTGATCGACCAGTTCGGCGGCCATGCCCAGGCCGCCGGGCTGGTGCTTTCGCCGGACGCGGTGGACGCGTTCGAGCAGGCGCTCGAAGCGACCGTGGCACAGCGGCTGACGCCGGACATGCTCAGCCCCGATATCGTTACCGATGGATCGCTAGGCGCAGCAGAACTCGATCTGGAAACCGCGAAGCTGCTGGAGGCGAGCGGTCCCTGGGGCAACGGTTTCGAGGAACCGCTCTTTCACGGCCTGTTCGAAGTCGTATCGCAGCGCATTGTCGGCGAACGCCATCTCAAGCTCGAAGTGCGGCATCCACAGGCCGACCACAGCATCGAAGCGATGGTCTTCAATCAGGCCGATCTACTGGAAACGGGGACGATCTATCGACTGGTGTATCGGTTGGCGGTCAACGTCTTCCGCGAGCGCATGAGCGCCAATCTGATCGTCAACGCGATTCGTGCGGATTGACCGGCGCCACGCGCTAGCCGCGGGCCTAGAGACGCGCCAGCAGCTGCAGTTGGAAAACGAACATGAGCGCGGGCACGCCGATGAGGATGGCGAGCCAGATGAGTATCTGGTCCGAAAAGCGATCAAGAAGCCAGAAGTAGGCCGCAGCCAAGATGAAGGCGACCACACTCTGGATAAGGGCTGCGATCAGCCCGGCATCCTGTAGAGCGATGCCGGTAACGAAGGCGAAAAGGCCCCATAGCCCGGCGAACAAGAAGGGCCGCCCGAACTGGCTGGCCGTCCAGCCGAGAAAGATCAGTACGAGTACGCCCATGACCTGTTGCCCCCGGTAAGCTCGGCCAGATGCCGGCGCCGGGCGCCAGCGGCCGCTCTCAGTCGAAACGATCGTCGCAGACCTGGACCATACCGTCTTCTATGCGCACCGGAAAGGCGTGAACATCCTCGTAGGCGGGCGGTGTGAGCGCCTTGCCGTTCTTGATACAGAACCGGGCACCGTGGCGCGGGCAGATGATTTCATAGCCCTCGACCTCGCCGCTGGCGAGCTCGCCGCCGTCGTGGGTACACATGTCCTCGATGGCGTAATAGCTGCCTTCGCGATAAAACACGGCCACCATCACGTCGTCCACGTCGACGACACGACACTGGCCTTCCTTGAGTTCGCCGTCCTTGGCGACATTCACCCAATCGGTCATGGTTCGCTCTCGTTACTGCTTGTTCGGTCGGTCGTATGTATCAGCCGAAGATACGCTGCACGCTCTCCAGACCCTTGATCAGGGCATCGACGTCGTCGTCGTTATTGTAGCCGGCGAACGATGCCCGGGCTGTGGCCGGCACGCCGAAGCGGGTCATCAAAGGCATGGCGCAGTGATGTCCGGTCCGAATGGCCACGCCCGATTCGTCCAGCAGGGTGCCGATATCGTGGGCATGCACGCCCTCCATCACGAAGGAGATGGTGGCGGCCTTGCCGGGGGCGTTGCCGATGATGCGCAGCCCGTCGATGGCCTGCATGCCGGCGGTGGCGCGTTCCAGCAGGCCGTGTTCGTAGGTGGCCACGGCATCGAGATCCACGTCTTCGAGGTATTCGATGGCGGCGCCGAGCGCGGCCGCACCGGCGATATTGGGGGTGCCGGCTTCGAACTTGTAGGGCAACTCGTTCCAGGTCGTACCCTCGAACGACACCGTTTCGATCATGTCGCCGCCGCCCTGGTAGGGCGGCATGGCATCGAGCAGGGCCTCGCGGCCGTAGAGCACGCCGATACCGGTCGGGCCGAACAGCTTATGGCCGGAAAACACGTAGAAATCCGTGCCAATCGCTTGCACGTCGACGGGCATATGGGCGACGGCCTGGGCACCGTCGATGAGGGTGACGGCGTCGACCGCATGCGCCGCCTCGACCATGTCGGCCGCCGGCAGCACCGTGCCCAGCGCGTTGGACACATGCGCAAACGCGGCGATCGCGGTACGCTCGGACAGATTGTTCTTGAAGGCCTCGAGCGTGATGCTGCCGTCGTCCTCGACCGGGACCACCACGATCTTCGCACCGGTTTGTTCGGCGACCATCTGCCAGGGCACGATGTTCGAATGGTGCTCGAGCTCGGTGAGCAGGATTTCGTCGCCGGCCTTCAGGCGCGGCCGGGCAAAGCACTGGGCGACCAGGTTGATGCCGTCGGTCGTGCCCCGCGTATACACCAGCTCCGAACGGGCGCGTGCATTGATGAAGCGCATGAGCCGATCACGAGCGCCTTCGTACTGGCGCGTGGCCCGCTGGGACAGGGCATGGATGGCGCGATGCACGTTCGCGTTGGCGTGGCGATAGTAGTCGTCGCTCGCCTTGATCACGGCCATCGGTTTCTGCGTGGTCGCCGCGTTGTCCAGATACGACAGCCGCATGCCGCCGTCGAGCGCTTCCGAAAGAATCGGAAAATCGGCGCGAAAACGGGCGGCATCGAATGTGCTATGTCCGGCAGCGTTTGCAATGGCCATGAGTCCTCCGGGTTGACCCGATGTATTCAGGCGAGGTCGGCGTAGCCCTGTCCGCCGGGTAGCTTGGACAGCAGCGCGGCTTCCACGAACCGCTCGACCGGCGCGATGCCGACTTTCTGTACCAGCGCGTTGGCGAAGCTGTAGGTCAGGATCGCCCGGGCGCCGTCATCGGCCACGCCGCGGCTCTTGAGATAGAACACGGCGTCCTCGTCGAGCTGCCCCACGGTGGAGCCGTGCGCGGCCACCACGTCGTCGGCATAGATTTCCAGTTCGGGCTTGGCATCCACCTCGGCCTTGTTGGACAGCAGCAGGGCATCGCAGCTCAGATCCGAGTCGGTCTTCTGGGCATCCTTGCGAATCAGGATTTTCCCGTTGAACACGCCGCGGCCGTGGTCGGCCAGCACGCCCTTGTAAATCTCGCGCGATACGCTGTGTTCGGTGTCGTGATCCACGCAGGTGTGGTTGTCCATATGCTGACGCCCGGTCGGCACGTAAACACCGTAGAAATGTACTTCCGCGTTGGGATCCACCAGATGCGTGTGGGTATCGGTACGCGCCAGGCGACCGCCCAGGTCGAAGCCATGGTTGAACACGCGGCTGTCGCGCGTCTGGTGGGCGAAGAAGCTCGCCGTGTGATAACCGCGGTCGGATTCCTGCTGTACGCGACAGCGGGTGAGCTGGGCGTTCTGGCCCATCTCGGCCTCGGTCACCACGTTGGTGAAGTAGGCTTTTTCACCCAGGCCCACGTAATGTTCGATGACCGTGGCCTGGCTGCCGCGCTCCATCACGTAGCGATGACGCACCTGCGACATGCGGTCTTCGTGGCCGCCGCTGGAGAGCGTGATCACGTGGATCGGCTTGTCTGCGGCCGCATTGGCCGCGACGTGTACATAGGCGCCATCGGTAGCGAACGCGGCGTTCATGTCGGAGAGGCTGCCCGGCTGCGCGTCGATGGCGGCCGATTTCACGCGGGCGTCGTCGTTGTCGTTGAGATACTGCGCAAACGACTGCACCTGCACGCCCTGCGGCAGGCCGTCGAGCGACGACAGCCGCGGGTTGAAGTGGCCGTCCACGATCACGATGCGATAGGCGTCCAGATCGGCCGGCAGGAAGGCGGCGAGGGCGTCCTGGGATACGTCGCCGGCCTCGGAGCTGGCTTCGAAACGGCGTTTTTCCACCGGGCGCAGACTGGTGTACTTCCAGTCTTCCTGGCGCGTATCCGGAAAGCCGGCATCGGCGAAGGCCTTGAGCGCGTCCTTGCGGGCCCGCTGGTTCGCGTCGCTGCCCGGCAGATCACGCTCGAGACGGGCGTACTCGGCCAGATAATGGTCGATAAGCGGCGCGATATTGCTCATGACGAGGCGGTCTCGCTATCGGTTTCCAGGTTCACGTAGCCTTGCTCTTCGAGCGTGTCGGCCAGTTCCGGCCCGCCCGAACGCACGATGCGTCCGTTGGCCAGAACGTGCACCCGGTCGGGCACCACGTGCTCGAGCAGGCGCTTGTAATGGGTCACGAGAATGGTGGAATGCTCGGGCGAGCGCAGCCGGTTGATACCGTCGGCGACGATCTTCAGCGCGTCGATATCGAGCCCGGAGTCCGTTTCGTCGAGAATGGCCAGGCTCGGCTCGAGCATGAGCATCTGAAAGATCTCGTTGCGCTTCTTCTCGCCGCCCGAGAAATCCTCGTTCACGCCGCGCTTGGCCATATCCATGCTCATGCCGACATGGCCGATCTTTTCGTTGACCAGCTGCATGAACTCCATCGCTTCGATCTCGGGCTCGCCGCGGTACTTGCGGCGCGCGTTCAGGGCCGCGCGCAGCAGGTAAAGATTCGACACACCGGGAATCTCCACCGGGTACTGGAAGCCCAGGAATACGCCTTCGCAGGCGCGCTCGTCGGCTTCGAGGTCGAGCAGGTCCTTACCCTTGTAAGTCACGCTGCCGCCGGTGATCTCGTAGTCCTCGCGGCCGGCGAGAATGCTGGCCAGGGTGGATTTGCCCGAGCCGTTCGGGCCCATGATGGCATGGACTTCGCCGGCGGGAATCTCGAGATCGATGCCGCGCAGGATCGGCTTGCCCTCGACCTCGGCCTGTAGGTTCTTGATGGAAAGCATAGAGTGTTTTTAGCGGTTGAACGTGGCAGGCCCGCGCACATGGCGCGGGCCCGATATTCTTGTGCCGGGCTGTCGGTAACGACTAGCCGACGGCGTTCTCGAGCGTGACGTTGAGCAGCTTCTGGGCCTCGACGGCGAATTCCATCGGCAGCTCCTTGAAGACGTCCTTGCAGAAGCCGTTGACGATGAGGTTGACGGCGTCTTCTTCCGACAGGCCTCGCTGCTGGCAATAGAACATCTGGTCTTCGCCAATCTTGGAGGTGGTGGCCTCGTGTTCAAGCTTGGCGGTCGAGTTCTTGGTTTCCACGTACGGGAAGGTGTGTGCCCCGCACTTGTCGCCAATCAACAGCGAATCACACTGCGTGAAGTTACGGGCGTTGTCGGCGCTCGGCAGGATCTTGACCAGTCCCCGATAGGACTGCTCGCCGCGCGCGGCAGAAATACCCTTGGCGATGATCGTGGACTTGGTGTTCTTGCCCACGTGGATCATCTTGGTGCCGGTATCGGCCTGCTGCATGCCGCGAGTCACCGCCACCGAGTAGAACTCACCCACCGAGTTGTCGCCGGTGAGTACACAGCTCGGGTACTTCCAGGTAATCGCCGAGCCGGTTTCTACCTGGGTCCAGGAGATCTTGGAGCGCTCGCCGCGGCATTCGCCGCGCTTGGTCACGAAGTTGTAGATGCCGCCCTTGCCGTTCTCGTCGCCCGGGTACCAGTTCTGTACCGTCGAGTACTTGATCTCGGCATCGTCTTCGGCAACGAGCTCGACCACGGCTGCGTGCAGCTGGTTTTCGTCACGCTGGGGCGCGGTGCAGCCTTCCAGGTAGCTCACATGGCTGCCTTTCTCGGCGATGATGAGCGTGCGCTCGAACTGGCCGGTGTTCTCCGCGTTGATACGGAAGTAGGTCGACAACTCCATCGGGCAGCGCACGCCTTCGGGGATGTAGACGAACGAGCCGTCGGTAAACACCGCCGCGTTCAGGCCGGCGAAGAAGTTATCGCCGCGCGGCACCACCGTGCCCAGATGTTTCTTGACCAGCTCGGGATGTTCGCGGATGGCTTCCGAGATGGAGCAGAAGATCACGCCGGCCTCGGCGAGCTTGTCCTTGAAGGTGGTCGCCACCGACACGCTGTCGAAGACAGCGTCGACCGCGACGTTGCTCCTCTTGGTCGGATACTGCGCGCCTTCCACGCCGGCCAGCATTTCCTGCTCGTGCAGCGGAATGCCCAGCTTTTCGTAGGTCTCGAGCAGCTTGGGGTCGACCTCGTCCAGGCTCTTGGGCTTGTCCTTGGCGCTCTTGGGCGCGGAGTAGTAGGAAATCTTCTGGTAGTCGATTTCCGGATAGTGCAGGTGCGGCCACGTGGGGGCACGCATCTGTTTCCACTGCCGAAAGGCTTCGAGGCGCCATTCCAGCATCCACTCCGGCTCGTCCTTCTTGGCCGAGATGAAGCGAATCACGTCTTCGTTGAGGCCCGGAGCGACGGTATCGGACTCCAGGTCGGTAACGAAGCCGGCTTCGTACTCGCGCTCGGCGACCAGTGTTTCGACGTCTTCCTGATGTGCGGCCATAGCGATTGGATCGTTCGAAATTACGCGTTTAATGACGCAAGTATAACGTGAATCGGCGGTCGCCCGGCGGCATCCATACCGATACCGATGATAGTGGGGGTCTATTGAAAGTCTTCAAGACATTGGCAGCGCCAACATATTGCGGACGACCGGGTTTATCGATTTAATGGTCGCTCACCATCTATACAAGGGAGTTCCATATGCGGCCTATGATTCGTCTGGGGGCATTGGCACTGGCGGGCACGGCGCTGGCCGGCTGCTCGCAGATCACGATTACGTCCGACACCATCGTCGACGGCACGGCCCGTATCGCCGATGCCACGACCAACGCAGTGCAGGGCACCAGCAACGTCACTACGAACACGGCCAACGACGTGGATGCGCGCACCCATGCCGCACGGCGCGAATTCGTGGGCTCGCAAATGGCCATGATCAAGCGTGAAGCGGCGCGCGGCCAGGGCGAGAACCTGGAAACGCTGGCGTACATGATGCACGCCGAAGACACCCAGGCCTTCGAGCAGCAGGTGCAGGCCAACTACCAGGCGCTGTTTGCATCCGATGCCGATGCCGACCAGTGGCTGACCCGTCTTTACGACGTCATGGGCACGCCGCCCGATATGGCGCTCGCTTCCGCAGGCTAAGCGCACTGCGCGACACGGCGGCCGGCATGTACGCATGCCGGCTTTTTTTATGCGCGTGTGGCCTGCAAGGCCATCACGAGCTAGGCTAGCGGGCGATTTAAAACCACTGCCGCGAGGTTGGCGCGATGGCGCGCACGGACAACTGGGACATTGCCACGCCGTTCGTGGCCCGCTTCGAAGTCGATGCGTCGCATATCGACCGGCTCGAGCATATGAACAACGCCGTCTACCTGACCTTCATGGAACAGGCGGCCTGGCAGCACACGGAAGCCCTGGGCATCGGCTGGCAGAGCTATGTCGATCTGGACGCGGCCTGTGTGGTGCATCGCCACGAGCTGGACTACCTCATGCCCGCCCACCTGGGCGACGAACTCGAGGTGGCCACCTGGATTGCCGAAAACGACGGCCGGCTCACCATGTGGCGTGCGTTTCAGTTTCGGCGCGTAGGCGACGGGCGGACGGTATTCCGGGCCCGCACCCATTACGTTACGGTCAAGCTGTCGAACGGGCGCGCCCGACGCATGCCGCAGCTGTTCGTCGACGCCTACCGACCCGCGGCCGACGCCTAGCCATGGCCGCGCCGCGTGTGGAAATCCATTTCTGTCCGGGCTGTCGCTGGCAGGCACGCGCGGCCTGGATGGCTCAGGAACTGCTCACCACCTTCGGCGAGGCACTGGGCGAAGTCGCCATCGTGCCGGCCGCCTCGGGCGTGTTCGAAATCCATCTCGACGGCGAACTGCTGCACTCGCGCAAGCGCGACGGCGGTTTCCCCGAAACCAAGCCGATCAAGCAGATGATCCGTGATCGTATCGATCCGGCGCGCGGACTGGGCCACACCGATCGTTGAGGCGGCCAGGCGCGCAGCACGCCGGACCAAAAACGCCAAACCGCTGGCATAGCTCGCGCTGCGCACCCGCGCCGGACTATTGATCCGGCATCCGAACAGCCGACTGCGCCAGCTGTTTTCAACGCGATCAAGACAAACGCCGGCAGGTGTCCGTCGCCTAATCCTATGGCTTCACGACGGCTGGACGTGGCGCGCGTGCTTTCGCACAGGCGCGGTTATAAGCCGCAAAATCATCGATTGAATAATCTATTTCTGGACCGGGGGAGTCGCTAGCCGGGCGAACGACCTGTCAGCCACGCAGCCAGACCAGCGCCGCGGGTTCATTCGCTGTGATCTGCACCATCGCCGCTTGTTCAAGTCGGCATGCCATGGCGCGGACTTCATGTTCCTCGACGCCGGCGACGAGCACGCCGGGTTCGTCCGGCCACTGGCCGGTCGGGTCTTGGTTGACGGTGTCCAGCCACGCCGGCGCGCGGCGTTGAGCCCAGTCGCGTAGCAGGCCATCGCGGGCCCGGTTCTCGGCGGGCTCGGCTTTCCGGGCGTTGGGGTTATAGGCGGTGATCAGCCAGGCGCAACGGACGAGCGCGCGTTGCGACAACCACTCGGCCACGGCGGGCGGGCAGGCGGAGCCGATTCGAATCACGTGGCTGTGGCCATCGAGAAAAACGCGATAGTGGGTCGCTTCGAACGCGGCGCTCAGATCGTCGGACATGAAAAAGGCCCGGGTGAAATCACCCGGGCCTTGTACCGCAGAAGCGGTGCGCGTGTCAGCCGGGATTGCCGACTAGGCGACGCGCGATTCCAGACGCTTGTCCTCGTGCTTGTGGTTCACCGGATCCCGCAGGTATTCCTTGGTGAACGCATCGGTGAGGATGGCGTCGTAGCGCAGGTCGTCGTATTCCTTGACCTTGCGGGCTTCGGTATCCGTGAGCACGCCGTTGGCGACGGCCGACTTGAGCTGTGCATCCACGGTGAAGCCTTCGGCCTCGCCCTTGGCCACGGCCTTGGCGAACTTGTCGTAGACCGATTCGACCTCCACGAGCTTGTTGAAGGCCCGCTCCATCCGGCCGGTGGCGCTGTTGGCGCTCGTGCCCAGATAGATGTTCGCGGTCATGCGATCGCGGAAGGCCGAGGGTTCCAGAATGGCGTTGCCCAGGGCGTTGATGAGCTTGTCGCTCGCGCCCTTGTGGCGACGACCGGTCGGGAACACCAGCACCCGCATGGCACCGCCCACGAACTTGTTCGGGAAGTTGCGGAAGAAGCCGTCGAAGGACTCTTCGATCTTGTGCAGGCATTCGTCCATCACGTACTGCAGATGGGCGATATCTTCCGGCTCTTCCTTGCCTTCGTCGTAGAAGTACTTGAGCGTGGCCGAACCGAAGTAGAGCTCGGAGAGCACGTCACCGAGACGCGCCGAGAGCAGTTCCTTCTTCTTCAGCTCGCCGCCGAGCATGCCCATGGTGATGTCCGAACAGATCGCCAGCGCCGAGGAGAACCGCTCGAGCTTGCGATAGTAGGGCGCAGCTACGCCGTCCACGGGCGCCTTGGCGGTGATCGAACCGGACAGGCCGAAGGTCAGCGTGCGTGCAGCACGGTTGACCGAATGGCCCACATGCGACCACAGCAGGTGATCGAACTCGTCCAGATCGTCGTTGCGTGCGGCTTCCATTTCCGGGAAGACGAACGGATGGCAGCGGATCGCGCCCTGGCCGAAGATCATCAGGCTGCGGGTGAGAATATTCGCACCCTCGACCGTGATCGCGATCGGCACCGACTGATAGGAGCCGAACAGGTAGTTGCGCGGACCCTGCTGAATGCCACGACCGCCGTGGACGTCCATGGAGTCGTTGACGATCTGACGCATCCACTCGGTCATGTGGTACTTGGCCATGGCCGTGACCACCGACGGGGTGCACTGATCCACACCGGACGCGGTGAAGATACGTGCGGCTTCCATCTTGTAGTTCAGGCCGCCGATACGGGCGGTGGCTTCCTGCACACCTTCGAACTTGCCGACCGGCACCTTGAACTGGCGACGGATGCGGCCGAAGGCACCCGTCATGCGATAGGCGGTCTTCGACGCAGCCGAGGACAGCGCCGGCAGCGAAATGCCGCGACCGGCCGACAGGCACTCGACCAGCATGCGCCAGCCACCGCCGGCCTTTTCCTTTCCGCCGATGATGGCATCCAGCGGCACGAACACGTCCTTGCCGAAGATCGGGCCGTTCATGAAGGCACCCGGCGCATGGCGGGTACCGATTTCCACGCCCGGCTCGTCGGCCGAGATCAGGGCACAGGTAATGCCGTATTCGGTCTTGTTCTCGTCGCCGAGCAGGCCTTCCGGGTCATACAGCTTGAACGCCAGACCGATGACCGTGGCCACCGGGGCCAGGGTGATCCAGCGCTTGGAGAAGGTGAGCTTCATGCCCAGCACTTCCTTGCCGTTGTACTCGCCCTTGCAGACGATGCCGGTATCCGGGAGTGCGCCCGCGTCGGAGCCGACTTCCGGACCGGTCAGGCCGAAGCAGGGGATTTCGCTGCCGTCGGCCAGGCCGGGCAGCCACTTCTGCTGCTGTTCCTTGGTGCCGTAGTGCACGAGCAGTTCGCCCGGGCCGAGCGAGTTCGGCACCATCACGGTCACGGCCGTGGTCAGCGAGCTCGAGGCGATCTTGGCCACGATCGTGGACTGGGCGACTGCCGAGAAACCAAGGCCGCCGTGCTCCTTCGGGATGAGCATCGCGAAGAACTTGTTGTCGCGAATATACTTCCAGCCTTCTTCGGGAATGTCCTTGAGCTCGGACATGATTTCCCACTCGTCCAGCATGGCGCACAGCGTTTCGGTTTCGTTATCCAGAAACGACTGTTCTTCCGCGGTCAGCTGGGTGCGCTTGAAGTCCAGCAGGTACTGCCAGTCGGGCTTGCCGCGAAACATCTCGGCTTCCCACCAGGTGCTGCCGGCTTCCAGCGCTTCGCGCTCGGTGTCCGACATCGGCGGCAGTACCGCCTTGAAGCCCTTGAAGACCGGCTTGGTTACCAGCTTCTTGCGCAGGCTCTTGGTATTGAAGATGGCCAGAATTGGCACGAAGATCACCGCCGCGGCGATAACCCCGGGCCAGCCAATGGCGCCGACCGCGGCCAGGGCCACGAAATAAACAACGACCGCAGCACTCCAGACCGCCAGTGACGCGCCGACATACGCCAGCGTCCAGACGGCCGCGATCGCGACCAGTATCGATATCAAAGCTGTCATAACAACCTCCCGTTTAAAAACCTTGGCCGCCGCTGCTGGCAGGCCATTCCGGCACATCCGGCGCCGGCGTGTTATTGGCGGCGTCGAGCTCTGAAGGCATCAAACTCACCATCAGAAACCGCACATATTCAGCGAACGCGGGCTCGTCGGCGTTCGGCCATTCATCCGGCAGATCCCGGCGGATCTGCAGTGAGCCCAGAAATACCGAGAACGTCATCAGCGCCCAGCGGCGCGCGTTCTCGGCCGACAGGCCCAATGCGGCGTAGCTGTCGATGATGAAATCGAGCCGCCGCTTGGAAACGCGCTCCACGTAATCGCGCACGAAAGCCGGCTTGGTCGCGCTGGATAGCGCGCTATAGATACGGCTGGCCTTCTTCGACGTATTCACTTCCGTGATCAACCGCTTCACCCGCGCACGAGGGTCTGTCTCCTGTTGTACGCGGTCCAGCACTTCGTCGGTTTCACGCGCTTCCCAGCGTTGCAGGGCGGCCACGAGCAATGCTTCCCGATTGGGGAAGTGCCAGTAGAAGCTGCCCTTGGTCACGCCGAGATCGCGCGCGATCGGTTCGACCGCGACGCCTTCGACGCCGCGGCGACCGATCGCGTCGAGCGCGGCTTCGGCCCAATCGTTTGCGGTGAGCATCACTTTCTGCGATTTCGTCATGCGGCGCTGCACCAATAAGACTTGCGTATAACTTCGCGCATATGCGGCGGCGTGTCAATACGCCAGCGTATGGAAAAGAATTTCATCGTGCGGCCGATACAGAATGCGGCCGATACAGGGAAGGCCGTACACAAGCAATGGTTGTCGTCAGCAGGGCCGCTGGGCGACGATAGCGCCCCGCTCAAGGCGGGCGCGGGATGTGGCCGTGGTCTGGCGAGTGCAGACGCGGCAGCGTTCGTGTTGGAGTCGGGCGGGCCGATGGCCCGTTAGCGACCGATCTGAAGTTTTTGCGGAGCCTGCATGCGTCAACCCACCCGTTCCGATTTCGTTCACTACGTGCCGATCCGCGTGAAGTGGGGCGAAATGGACAGCCTCGGCCACGTGAACAACACCGTGTTCTACCGCTACTCGGAAGACGGTCGGATCGACTATATCCACATGATTTCCGACGGCGGGGATACGCAGACCAGCGACGGCCCCATCCTCGCCGACCTGCGCTGCAGCTTTCGCCAGCAGCTGCGCTTCCCGGCGGACGTAGAGATCGGCACCCGCGTCAAGCGCATTGGCCGCAGTAGTTTCGAGCTGGAACAGTGCCTGTTTTTTGCCGAAACCGAGGACGTGATCGCAGTCTACAACACGGTGGTGGTGTGGTTCGACTTCGGCGCCCAGACCAGCATGCGCGTGCCCGAAACCATTCGGGAGCGCATTCGCGAATACGAAGCCGTGCCGCCGGAGGAATAAGCCGGCGCTGCGACGCCTAGTCGGCGTCGTGCTCGCTTTCGGGGAAGCGATCGCGCATGAGTACGTCGTCGAGCGCGAGCTGGCCGCTGCGCGGATGCGCGCCTTTCAACGTCTTGCCGATGCAGATCATCATGCAGATGCGATGGTCCGGCGGCAGGTTGATCAGATGCCCCACGCGCTTGAAGTCGAAGCCGTCCATGGGGCAGGAGTCGTAGCCCATGGCACGGGCGACGAGCATGGCGGTCTGGGCGGCCATGCCGCAGGAGCGCATGCCTTCATCGCGCTGCAGGCATTCGTCGTCGCGATAGAAGTGCTTGATCTCGCGGACCATGCTTTCGGCCACCGCCGTGGGGGCGTTGCGCCAGTAGCGCTCCGGTGACTTGGCCCAGCTTTTCAGGTCCAGGCAGAGCACCAGCAGCAGCGAGCATTCCGTCACCTGGGCCTGATCCCAGGCGGCCTTGCGGATTTCGGCTCGCAAGGCGTCATCCTCGACGGCGACGAAACGCCAGTTCTGGATATTGAACGCCGTGGGCGAGAGCAGCACGTGCTCCATGAGCTCGCGCACTTCGTCTTCGGCCATACGATGGTCCGGATCGAAATGGCGCACCGAGCGGCGCGTGGCGATGGCTTCGAATACATCCATAAATCAGCCCTGCGAGGTTAGCCCTGCGTGCCGCGAATGGCGCGCGCCTGTTCGGGCGCATTGCCCACGTAGTCGTGCGGACGCATGGCCTTGAGCCGCGCCTTGTCGTCGGCCGGAATATCCAACGATTCGATGAAGTCGCGCATGGCGGTGGCGTCGATCACCTTGCCCCGGGTGAGTGCCTTGAGCTGTTCGTAGGCGCCGCTGATGCCGCGAATCCGCATCACCGTCTGTACGGCTTCGGCGAGCACGATCCAGTTGTCTTCCAGATCGGCGTCGAGACGGGCCGGGTTGGCTTCGAGCTTGTTGATGCCCTTGAGCAGCGAGGCGTAAGCCACGCCGCCGTGGGCCAGGCCCACGCCCAGATTGCGCAGGACGGTGGAATCGGTCAGGTCGCGCTGCCAGCGCGAAATGGGCAGCTTGGCGGCCAGATGATCCATGATCGCGTTCGCCAGGCCCAGATTGCCCTCGGCGTTCTCGAAATCGATGGGGTTCACCTTGTGCGGCATGGTCGACGAGCCCACCTCGCCCTCGACCGTGGCCTGCTTGAAATAGCCCAGCGAAATATAGCCCCAGATATCCTTGGCGAAATCCAGCAGCACCGTGTTCACGCGCATGAGCGCATGGAAGAACTCGGCGATGAAATCGTGCGGCTCGATCTGCGTGGTCGCCGGGCTGACTTCCAGATTCATGCCGCGAATGAAGCGGGTGGCGATGCCCGGCCAGTCCGCGTTCGGGTAGGCCGCGAAGTGGGCGTTGTAGTTGCCCACCGCGCCATTCATCTTGCCGAAGATGGTCACTTCCGCCAGCAGGGCGCGCTGGCGCGTGAGCCGCTGCACGAACACCGCCATTTCCTTGCCCAGCGTGGTGGGCGAGGCGGACTGGCCATGCGTGCGCGAGAGCATGGGCGTATCGGCATGGGCTTCGGCCAAGGCCGAAATCGCCTCGATCACGCGATCGATGGCCGGCAGCAGGTTGTCGTCGCGGGCATCGCGCAGCATCTGCGCATAGGCGAGGTTGTTGATGTCTTCCGAGGTGCAGCCGAAGTGGATGAACTCGTTGACGTGCGCGATTTCCTCGACGTTCTTGATCTTGTTGCGCAGGTAGTACTCCACGGCTTTGACGTCGTGGTTGGTGGTGTCCTCGATGGACTTCACCTGCTGGCCTTCGTTGATATCGAATTCGTTGACGAGGCTGTCCAGAAATTCGGTCGCCTCGGCCGAGAACGGCTCGATATCGCCGACCTCGGGTTCCGCTGCCAGGGCCTGCAGCCAGCGAACCTCCACGATCAGGCGATACCGGATCAAACCGTATTCGCTGCAGATCGAGCGCAGATCCCAGGTTTTATCCGCATAGCGGCCGTCGATCGGCGAAATCGCGGAGAGTGCGGTGAGTTGCATGGCCATGAGCAGGTGTTTCCGTTGTGTAACCGTCGATCGCAGCGGCTGCGTAGCACCGGGCCGGGGCAGGCTGCCAGCGTGCAAACGCCGCAGCCGCCGCCGTGCCTTGGCAGGTGGGCCGCCGGGCGATCGGAGGTTGCAATAGTCGGTGATAGAATCGCGGATTCTACCGAATTCATTCGTGGTGCGTGGCCTCGTTCACGCATGAGCGATTTCATCCCGGTCCGGGCCACGCCCGGCCGCCAAGCCTTGAAAACGAAGGAGCACTCGATGGCCGCAGATAACGATTACCGGATCGAAAAAGACAGCATGGGCGAACTCAAGGTGCCCACCGATGCGCTCTGGGGCGCGCAGTCGCAGCGTGCGGTCGACAATTTTCCGATCTCGGATCTGCGTGCGCCGCGCGCCATGATCAACGCCCTGGGCCTGATCAAGGCGAGTGCGGCCGACGTGAACCGCGACCTGGAACTGCTCGACGGCGATATCGCCCAGGCCATCATCGACAGCGCCACGGCCGTGGCCGAAGGCCAGTACGACGATCATTTCCCGGTGGATATTTTCCAGACCGGGTCGGGCACCTCGACCAACATGAACACCAACGAGGTGGTCGCCCATCTGGCCACCGAAGCCGCCGGCCAGACCGTGCACCCGAACGACCACGTCAACATGGGTCAGTCGTCCAACGACGTGATTCCGACCGCCATTCACGTGGCGGCCGTCATCGAATGCGAACGCAAGCTGCTGCCGGCACTCACCCACATGCGCGACACGCTGCGCAAGAAGGGCGAAGAGCTCTCGGAGGTCGTCAAGACCGGGCGCACGCACCTTATGGATGCCATGCCGGTACGCTTTGATCAGGAGCTGGGCGGCTGGGCAGCACAGATCGATTCCGGCATCGCCCGCGTGGAAGCGGCGCTGCCGCGCATGCGCCGGCTGGCCCAGGGCGGCACCGCCGTGGGCACGGGCATCAACGCCCATCCCGAATTCGGCGAGCGTTTCGCCAAGGCCATCGGCAAGGCCAGCGGCTGCCGCTTTGAAACCAGCGGCAACTACTTCGAGAGCCTGTCGTCGCAGGACGCGGCGGTCGAACTGTCCGGCCAGCTCAAGACCATCGCCGTCTCCATGATGAAGATCGCCAACGACCTGCGCTGGATGAACTCCGGCCCGCTCGCCGGTCTTGGCGAAATCCAGCTGGAAGCGCTGCAGCCCGGCTCCAGCATCATGCCTGGCAAGGTCAACCCGGTGATTCCGGAAGCCGCGGCCATGGTCAGCGCCCAGGTCATCGGCAACGACAGCACGATTACCGTCGCCGGCCAGTCCGGCAACTTCCAGCTCAACGTCATGCTGCCGGTGATCGCCTACAACCTGCTGCAGAGCATCGAGCTGCTGGCCAACACCAGCCAGGTCATGGCCGACAAGGCGATTGCCAGCTTCACCGTCAATCAGGCGAACCTGGACGATGCGCTGTCCAAGAATCCGATCCTGGTCACCGCGCTCAACTCGGTGATTGGCTACGACAAGGGCGCGGCCATCGCCAAGCAGGCGTACAAGGAAGGCAAGCCCATCAAGGAACTCACCCTGGAGCAGACCGACCTCAGCGAAGAAGAGATCGACCGTCTGCTTGACCCGGCCGACCTCACCAAGGGCGGCATCAAGAAATAGGGCGGTTTACGCTCGCTATGGGAAGGCCCGCTTCGGCGGGCCTTTTTTATGCGCGCAATAGTTGCCGTGGGGCGAAATCGACCGCCATTCGAACCAAATATCCCACTTTATACGGATGGAACCCGCGCAATTCGGGCTTCACCCTTCGCACTCGCTGAGTAAACCGCAGCCTGCGGTATTGCCAGCCCCGGCCAGCCCTGCACCCTTGTGCGCCGCGCCCGTGCCGGCTTCCAACGAACACCCATACCGCAGCGGCCGTGGCGCCGCGCGGCCAAGAGGAATAGAACATGTACAACGAACGTATGCTCGTCGGCGACCTGTCGCCGCCGCCCACCAGCGGCGATATGGACGACTGGCCGGATCAAGCGCCCTTCGTCCTAGAGAATCACGAACCCCGTGGCGCACTCGTGCTGCTGGTCGCTCTACGGCGGCTGCCATCGCTCGGCGTCTTCATGGCCGGCTTCGCCTATAGCGTGATCTGCGTGATGGCGGGCCTGAGCCATGCCAACGCCGGCGTCGATGTCTGGGTACTCATGCCCGGCATCGTGCTGGCCCTGTTATCCGTTGTGAACCTGGTCAGCAAACGCCTGGTGCAGTATCTCGACTGCTGCCCGACAACGCCCGAGCGCGTCAGCGCGCTCAAAGCCCGCGCCGCCCGCCACGACGTTGCCGGGCCGATGACCGACGCGCAGGCACGCACCAGCGACTGCTGGCGCGTCGGCCACGTACGCCAGGCCCATGCCGTGCTCGATCGCATGGACGTCGTGGCGCGTCATGGCGTCGCTAACTGAAGCGCGCGTGCGCATTCCATACCGACGCGCCCCTCGGACGGTGTACGGTTAGGCGTCCAAGGGGCTGACTACGCCGCGGCCGCCGCGCTTGAGCACGTAGGTATAAAGCATGGTCGTCTGCACGTTCTTATGCCCGAGTAGTTCCTGGACCGTACGAATATCGCTGCCGCGTTCCAGCAAATGCGTTGCGAAGGAATGTCGCAATGTATGGCAACTCGCCTTCTTGTCGATGCCCGCCCGGCGAACCGCACGCTTCACCGACTGTTGCAGGCCTTTTTCATTCACGTGATGCCGCCGCGTTGCGCCCGAACGCGGGTCTGTAGACAACCGCGAAGACGGGAATACGTACTGCCAGGCCAGCTCGTGCTCTGCGTTGGCATACTTCGTTGCCAACGCGGTGGGTAGATACACCGCGCCATAACCGGCCTTGAGATCGTCCCGATGCAGGCAGGCCACGTAATCGAGCTGCGCCTTCAACTCGGCGGTCACCGACGTGGGCAGGGGTGTCACCCGATCCTTGGCGCCCTTACCGTCGCGCACCACGATCTGCTGGTAACCGAAGTCCACGTCCTTCACGCGAAGACGAATAACCTCCATCAACCGCAGGCCCGAGCCGTAGAGCAGCGACGCCATCAGCTTGTAGGTGCCCTCGAGCTGGGCGAGCAGCTGGCCCACTTCCTGGGGGCTTAATACCTCGGGGATACGCTCAGGGCGTTTTGCACGCACGACATCGTCCATCCACGGCAGGTCGATTTCGAGCACTTGCCGGTAGAGATACAGAATCGCATTCAGCGCCTGATTCTGCGTCGAGGCAGCCACGTGACGATCGACCGCCAGATGGGTCAGATAAGCCTCAATCTCGGGCTTGCCCATATCCTTCGGATGACGCTTGTCATGGAACAGAATGAAGCGCTTGATCCAGGCAAGGTAAGTTCTCTCGGTCCGCAGGCTGTAATGGCCCAGACGCAGTCGATCGCTAACCTGATCCATCAGCTTGCGAGGGCGCTTTGCTAAATCCGTCATTGCTTCACACCCTGCGGGGTATAGCGTTTCAGAATAGCAGTAAACAAAAGCGATAGCTAAGATGTTCGTATTGCTATGCGAATTTTAGGCAGCATGCTATACCTATCAACAGTCGTATACTTGGCGTTATGCATTTCAAAAGCCATGTCGTATGTAGAACCTACAGGCCGAGTCGTCGAGTCACGTCTGATAAATGACGTGGCCTTCCTCACGATCACATTCGACCGGATGGACGTTGGGCCGGTCGCACCAGCAGGGTTATATGTTGATCCGGGATCGGGAGAAGAAAGGTTTCAACTCCACAAGGTCGTAAATCAATTCAGATTGACCTTCCAGTTTGAGACCTACCATCCTATCCAGACGCCGCCCTCAGCGGGAGAGGTATTTTCGTATAGAGGTTGGTGGATGCCGGAGGTCATGGAAGCTGCGCTAGACGAGGAAACTTCTTGGAAACATAGGACCTACCCCGACGATGGTACTCATATCCATTGTCTTTTCACTTGGGAAACAATTGCTGCTTGCGTCGAAAATAAGCAAGGGTGGTGGTCGAAAAAGTATGGTTGGATATGTGAGCAAGCCTATGAAGACCACATTGTTAGAGACATATATCGCCTTCGGGTATCGAGACGTGCATAAGAATGCGCTGCAGTTGACCGCCCAAAGCGCTGCCGCGCTTCGGGTTCCCTCCGCAGCCTTCGGCTGCTCCGGCGACAACTGAGCTTCGGCGTTAGGAGCTACCGCGAGAATGGGGAAAAATTTCCGCCCGAACAAATGAGGCTCTATCGCCTAACAGACGAAATTCTTCACTACCTTTGGGATCCCATCGGAGTGGCAGGAATTGCTGAGGCGAGGGACGAGTATTACGCCTATCTACCAGAGGTGTTTGGGCTTTTGCTAGCGGCTAAAAATGAAAGTGAGATCGCCGCATACCTGACGCGAGTTGAGTCCCAACGTATGGGTGGAACCCCGGATAATACGAGTAATATCAAAATCGCCGGGATGTTAATAGACGCCAGGAAAGCATTGCTCGATCATGGCTCCTAACAAGTCGCTGCAGTTGACCGCCCAAAGCGCTGCCGCGCTTCGGGCGACAACTGAGCTTCGGCGTTAGGCGGCAAGTGGAAGAACTCGATCAATGAACTTACTTGTCAATATCGACGTGCCCGATCTTCAAGAGGCAATCAGCTTCTATACCGAGGCCTTCGGGCTCGTACACGTTCGCACCATGAATAATTCGTTGCAGAACTGAGTGGCGCTGCAGCGCCAATCTACCTACTTATCACCGCAGCAGGATCCGCGCCAACTCAAAAAATGGATGTATCACGGGCGTATTCTCGTCACTGGACTCCAGCGCCTATCGATTTTGTCGTCGATAATCTTGATGTCGAAGCCGCGAGAGTCGTCGCTTGCGGCGCAGTTCGTGAAAGTGAGTGCAATCAATGGAACGGGTCGCGTTGCATAACCTTCTCCGACCCATTTGGCCATGGCTTTTGCCTTATAAGTTTCGATCGTAAGACATACGGCGGCGCCTCAAATGCCGCTGAACTAAAGCGTTAGGTAAGAGATGACTATTCGGAAGCTAACTCAAAGTGATGCAGTAGCGTTTAAGGAGCTAAGGTTATCGGGCCTCGTCGAATGTCCCACCGCATTCGGTTCGAGTTAGGAAGAGGAAGTGGCGATAGGCATTTCTGATTTACAAGATCGCCTAAAACCGACCGATGCTTCCGCACTTTTCGGCCATTTCGACGAAGGCAAACTGGCCGGGGTAGTTGGTTTGCAGCGTGAAGCCAACTATAAGATGCAGCACAAAGCGTTTATTTGGGGGATGTATGTTTCGCCAGCAGCGCGAAGCAAAGGCGTTGGAAGGGCGCTTTTGGATCGCGCCATGGATTTTGCATCGTCACGTGACGGTGTACGTCAAGTGACGCTTTGTGTAGTAGTAGACGATGTGGCCGCGCGGTCATTGTATGAGACCGCTGGGTTTCAATCTTATGGCACCGAGCCAGAAGCTCTGTCAGTCGAAGGTCGGTACTACGATGAAGAGCTTATGTTCCAGTATGTTGAGCGAACCTAACGGATCGGTGCAGTTGACCGCCCAAAGCGCTGCCGCGCTTTGGGTTCCCTCCACGGCCTGCGGCCGGTCCCGCGGCAACTGCGCTTAGGCGTTAGAGCTATGAATACATTGCAGTCACACGAAGAAGAGTTTGAGGCGGGCACGGTAACGGAATCCGGCTATGCAGCGTTAGATGATGCCGAGGGCTACGGAGCCGCATCCTCTGTCGGTTCGGGCAGCGTCAGCATCGACAAAGTATGGCAGGCATACCGTCAAGGCAGATCGCTTTGGTTGTACTGTAAGGACAAATTGATGTTTCAGCCCAATACAGAAGACGAGTTGGCTGACTGGTGCGAGAACAACTTTCCAGCGTGTTATGGAGAGTATCTTCGGCGCAAAAAGCACTAACAAAGTGGTCAACGGGACGCCAACTACGCTGCGCTCCGTTGGCGCCCGTTACCACGGGCGTTAGAGGCTGCAATGTCGTTTGCATCGGAAGCTTTTAAGCGGTTCATTGTCGCCGTAGGGTCACTGGCTACATTGCTTTTGGTGCTATCCGTCCTGGCTTTTTCGTACATGAGTTCGGGAATCTTTGGTACCGCACCCTTTGACAAGAGAAGCTGGGCCGCCAGTATCAGCAATGAAGAGCAAGCAACTTGCTATAGAGGTGGAATGGCAAAGGATGTTCGAGACAATGTGCTATTGAGGCAGATGACAAGAGCAGATGTTATTGCTTTGCTTGGACAGCCCAGCGGAAACGTTACCGAACAGGAATACCAATACGCGCTTGGCATGTGCAGCGGTTTCGGAATTGATTATGACATTTTGCATGTTTATTTCGACGAGCGAGGGAAATTCTCCTATGCACAAATAATTCAGCATTAAAGAAGCACTTTCTAACAAGTGGTTCAATGCCGTTTGCTTTGGATTTCGGATGCCTCCAGGCCACATCACGATGATTCGTCATGCCGTCCGTCACGATCCAAGCATAGCTTTCAAACACGCTCTCTTGAATGAAGAAAAATTTCAAATTGAGATCGCGGCCGATTAGCAGCTCTAACGATACGCTGCAGTCGACCGCCCAAAACGCTACCGCGTTTCGGGTTCCCTCCGCAGCCTTCGTCTGCTGCGGCGGCAACTGAGCTTAGGCGTTAGATAATGAATAAAAATTTTGCACTTGTTCTTATTACGTGCTCGCTGGCTGCCGGCTGCGGCACGATGATGTCAAAGAACGCTGAACTTTGGGAACAAGATTGTGCTCAGGACGAGCGTGTGTCTCTACCACGTGTGTATAGCGGCACGGCTCTAGATTTGTACGCAGTGGGTAAAGATTTACCGCGCGGCGGCCAAATTGGTGCTTTTTTATTCTGGGATATACCGTTTAGCCTCGTGGCGGATACGGTAATTCTTCCTTATACCCTCTATGGTCAGATTCGGCACGGTAACCATACTTGCCAGGTCCGCGGTGAGGAGAAGGCGATTGATGCCTAACGAATCGCTGCATTTGACCGCCCAAAGCACCGCGCCGCTATGGATTCCCTACGCAGCCTCCGGCTGCTCCGGCGGCGGCATCGCTACGCGTTAGGTACGAGGTGGAATTTTGGAGTTAAAAGAGTGCGTTCGTGAGCCAGTCCCAGAACTATTTGATGCGGCTCGCCTTCTTGATGCAGCTGTTACAGCATGCCTAAGAGGGCACGGTGAACTTGCAGGTCACCTGTTCCAACTCGCTGACGATCCGTCCGTTCGCAATTGGACCGAATCCTTATGGGGGAAGGCAAGCCCTTACGTAAAAGTCAGAGAAGTGTCCGGCCTCCCGCCAGCGCTAGTCCAAGATCAGCGAATTCCGGTACGAATGCCGACGGCTGAAGAACGTCGCGTACTTCGTGAGCGGGACGGGTACCACTGTCGGTTCTGCGGCATCCCGGTCATTCGAAAGGAGATTAGAGAGAAAGTGAAGCGCCTGTATCCCGCGGCGGTCACTTGGGGCAGAGCTAATCTTAGCCAGCACGCGGCGTTCCAAGCGCTGTGGCTCCAATATGACCACGTTTTACCTCATTCGCGCGGTGGCGATAATAGTCTGGATAATTTGGTCATAACATGCGCCCCCTGCAATTACGCGAAGTGGAGCTATCACGTCTCGGAGATTGGATTGCTCGATCCACGGGGCCGACCACCTCGCCATTCATGGTGGGATGGGCTCGAGCGTTTTAAGTAGTAGAGGGTTTTACATAACCGGCCGCTGCAGTTCCCCGCCCAAACCATCGCCACGCTTCGGTCGGCAACTGAGCCTAGGCGTTATGCGCTAACCAAGAGATGAAAAACGCTGATTCCCACGTATCCTTTTTGAACGCGCAAGCCGTTTTCTGGGGCTGGCTCGGCGGGTTGTTCGGACCACTGTTTATCAGTTTTGGCATATCGGAAGGGTTTGGGTCGCCGCATTTATGGCTGGGCACGGTCGGGACGGGAATCAATGTGCTAGCGCTACGGGAAGGCATGAGGGCGAAGCGTGAGCAACGCACGTCGGATTTCGTTGTCTACGGGCTTGTATCGGCTTTTGTGCTGTTAGTCGGCGTAGCTGTTGCCGTACTTGATGTGGCGGCCACATCACAGAGCGCTGCAGGTTGAAGCCCACCGTGCTGCCGTGATTCGGCTCTGCCTTGCGGCGGCCCGTTTCGCTTGAACCTGGAGGCGGCGTAAAACGCTGGAGAAGGATTGAACGGTCCCGACCCCGAAACCAAGCACCCAATGGTAGGATTTCCGCAGGTGTGCTTCATCAAGAACACGGTGCGTAATCCCAATATCGTGGTTGGCGATTACACCTACTACGACGACCCCGAGTATTCGGAGAATTTCGAGCGCAACGTGCTGTATCACTTCCCGTTCATCGGCGACAAGCTGATTATCGGCAAGTTCTGCGCCATTGCTCGCGGCGTGAAGTTCATCATGAACGGGGCGAATCACAGGATGTCAGGCATATCCACCTATCCGTTCCAGATTTTCGGGAATGGTTGGGAGAAGGTCATGCCCGCGCCGGACGATCTGCCATACAAAGGCGATACGGTTATCGGCAACGATGTCTGGATCGGCTACGACGCTCTGGTGATGCCGGGTGTCCATATTGGCAATGGGGCGATTGTTTCTTCTCGTTCTGTCGTCGTATCCGACGTGCCGGCGTACACGATCGTGGGCGGCAACCCGGCCAAGCCGATAAAGCAGCGCTTTGGGCCGGAAGAGGTTGAAACGCTCAACAAGGTCGCATGGTGGGACTGGCCCATCGAAAAGATCACGAAGCATCTGGATCAGATCGTAGGGGGTGACGTCGAGTCCCTGGCGGCACTTACAAAGGCGTCCTGACGGCGCACTCTAGGCGGCTGGAACGGTTTTGGCCCAAGCGCTTCTGGGCGCAGCCCGTCATGTGGCCGAAGCCGGCGCGCCACCGAGTGTGTATGACTGTGTCTGGCGAAGCGTCCTAGCGCTCGCTCGGGCCATGTCCTGCGCTTATCATGGCGCCTCGAATCACCCGGAATAAATCGTATGTCGTTGCCGCCGTGCCCCGAATGTCAGTCGCAGTTTGCCTATCGTGATCAGGCGTTTCTGGTTTGTCCTGAATGTGCGCACGAATGGAATCCGGACGAGTTGGCCGTAGAAGACAAGACGGGGGCCAAGGACGCGAATGGCACGGCGTTGGCCGAAGGCGACAAGGTCACGCTGGCGAAGGACGTGAAAGTAAAAGGCAGTTCGATGGTGCTGAAGATCGGCACGAAAGCGTTGGTCAGGCGAATTCTCGATGCCAAAGATCACCAGCTGGACTGCAAGGTAGACGGCGCGGGGGACATGATGGTGACGGCGGCGTTCGTCAAGAAGGCTTGAGCGCCAGGTTGCTGGTTCAGGAGTACGCTACCGCCTACGCGTCGCAGCGGACGTCTCGGCCAACGCCGATCGGCGGTTTGTGTCCAGGACCAGTGGCAGAGCAAATCGCGGTTGAGCTGGAACTACCCATACGTGTCTTGTAAGCGCAAGCAGGAAACCAAGTGCCGTTCACACCGTTTCACATGGGCCCGGGCATAGTGATCAAGGCGTTGATGGGCGGTTCGTTCAGCCTGATGATTTCACGACGAAATACTGCTCGCCAAGACATGTAACTCGATATGATTTTCTCCGGTGCTCGGCGTCGAGGGCGCCTGTCCGGCTTCGATCGTTTTTCAACCGTGCGGTTTAACTCATCTGACCATGCCAACCTTGAAAAGTCTGTCCTTGCTCCTCGCCGTAATTCCCGTTCTGCAAGGCTGCGCCTACGCGCTGGTTCCAGAAACCAGCGACCCGCTCCGGAAGATCGATCAGGCGTATCAAATGTGGAGCGTCGGGCGATGGGTCCCGGCCGAGGGATTGGGCAGGGAGGCCCTGGTTCTGGGTGAAAAGTCGGGCGACCCGGTGGCGATCGCGAATGCGCATCGCTACCTGGGCAACTTCTATAAAAGTGGCCTGTACCGTGAGCATGCGCAGTGGTTCGCCGAGCAGGGGCGTTACGACCCGACGAGTGGGTTGTCGATCTCTCACTTCGAGAAAGCCGAGCAGACCTGGGCGTCGATCGATAACCACGTAGGCATGGCGTTGGACCAGTTCAATCAGGGCGTGGCCTACTCGATCGACGAGAACCACGACAAGACCTGCGAACGATATGCCACGTCGTTGGATACGTACGAATCCGCGCGCGAAGAGTTTGCAAACACCCCGCTCCCCATCGGCCCGCACTTCAAGGATTTTCCCTCGATGGTCGAGGCATTCGGCGACCAAGAGAACTGCGAAGCGCTTTAGCCGTGCGTCGCCACGTCGCCTGTGAAGCGATCAAAATAAGTAAGAGCAGTATTGTCGTCGCCGTTCCGGGGTGGCGATGCTCGTTGGCTCGCAAGGCCGGGATGTCGCATATCGCCGTAGCGAAGGCCCATCGCGGTTAGACGACATCAAGACTGCCGGGTGGCGACGATCGTCCGGGAGGGGTAGCCTTGGCATCCGCCTTGGGGGTGGACAGCTCTATTGGTCTACAATACGCGGCCCGCGAAGCCCTTGCGTGCAAGAGGCTTCGCAGCTAAATTGCGCCGCGCCGGTATGCCCGAGTCGCGCCCGTCAGCGCCCGCTCTAGTGTTATTACGAAGGTAAAGTTTTGATACCAAGCCGTTGTTTTTACAGCACTTTGCTCGCCGTACGCGTGGTTGTGCGCGAGCCGGCCCACTAGCAGGTGGCCGACCGGGAGCAATTGGCCGCGCTGTTGGCGCGCACGGCAGAGGGCGACGAACGCGCCTTCCAGGAACTCTACGCTGCGACCTCCGCGCAACTTTATGCGCTGTTGCTGCGTATCCTGCGTAACCCGGAGCAGGCACGGGATGCGCTGCAGGATGCCTATGTAAGGGTCTGGCAAAAAGCGGATACCTATGCTCCGGATCGGGGGGCGCCTCTGACGTGGCTTTTGTCGATTGCCCGCTATCGCGCACTGGATGTACTCAGACGCAAGCGCCCTGAAGTGGCGATGCCGGAGGAACCGGACATGATGGCTACACTGCTCGAAGATGAGCAGGCGCTCTCGCCGTTGGAAGAGAACGAAAACCAGCAGTCGCTTGATGCCATTCAGGAGTGTCTCAAGACGCTGCCCGCGCAGCAGCGCGACAGCGTGCTGTTGGCCTACTACGAGGGACTTACGCATCAGGAATTGTCTCAGCGGTTGGATGCCCCCCTGGGCACGGTCAAGAGCTGGATCCGGCGCGGCTTGATGCGGCTGCGTGAATGCCTTGCGGAGCGTGCGTCGTGACATCTCAAGAACGGGACGACAACCTCGTGCTCGAGGCCGGCGAATACGTGTTGGGTACGTTGGCACCGGACGCGCGAGCGGACTTCGAGCGGCGCCTGGAAACCGACCCGGCCGCGCGCCGCGAGCTTGCGTACTGGGAGCATCGGCTTGGCAGCCTGGGCCTCGACCTGGACCCTGTCGAGCCGCCGGCTGACGTATGGGAACAGCTGGCCGGCACGTTATCGCTCAAGCAGTCGACGCCGGCTTCGCCTGAAGCTGTGCCTAGCCGCGTCCAGGCCCCGGCGGCGAATCAAGTGCGGTTCTGGCGGGGCGCGGCGATCGCCGCCTCCATTGTGGCGATGGTGCTGGGTGCCATGCTGCTGACCCAGCCGGACTATCAACATGGCTACGGCGAGCCCGATCCGCCGCATGCGTATACCAGCATCGTCTACGACGACCCGACCGGCACAGGCTGGCTCGTGACCGCCTGGGCAGGCGATGATGAAATGCAGGTGGTCGCCCTGGGCGACTACAACGTTCCTGAAGGCAAGGAATTGCGTGCCTGGCTCAAGCCGGAGAACGGCGAGCCCATACCGTTGGGCGCCTGGCCGCACGAGAAGGGCGGTTATAACGTGTCGCTGAGCCGGTCCACGGTGCAAAAGATGGCATCGAAGGCGAAGCTGATGGTGTCGATGGAGGATGCGGGGGCAACCGACCAGGCAGGTTCGACGCTGCCCGGTAAAGTCATGTGGAGTGCCCCCATACTCAGCCGCACGAGCTAGCTCCGCCGGCCCGCGGCTCAGGCGCGGCCGGGTTCGCTGTCGCGTGCCCGAGCCGTGCATCCGGCCCAGCGTCTGTTCGATGCGGATACGCCAGAACGCGGCTGAGCAGGGCTTCGCGGCCGCCAGCCCGGCTTCAAAAAATCTCGCGAGCCGCGTGCCACGGCCTGGCGCTCGGGCCGGCCTGGCGTTCTACCGATGTGGGCATGCTGGACGGCGAGCACTCAGGCGTTGTCCACGGGCGAAGATTGTTCGTCGCGTAAACTATGACTGATACCGGCGGCGGGGCGGCAGCTCATGGAGCGGAGTCAGTCACGATGAAACTGCTACTTGCGATCGCACTATTTTCTGCCAGCGCCTCGGCAGCCGTTCTGGACACGCCGCACTACGTGGTCGATATCAGCCCGCAGTGCGAGGAAGGTAACGTCTCCTGCGATCGCGTCGTTTACCGCGGCAAGAGCAAGCGCAGCGGCCATGCGATCACGCTTCAGGGTCACAGCTGGCATTCGCGCTGCGGGGACGGTGTCACCCCCTGTCGTTTCCTCGGCTACCGTTTCGAGAACGGCGACGTCACCTACTACGTTCACGAACAAGGCCGGCTGCGGGTGGTTCGTGACCGGGACGAGGTGCTTGTCAACGAACAGGGCCGGTGGCTGCGCTAGCCCCGGCAGGCGCCATGGCGCCATCGAAAACCTGCCCGCTGGCCCAGTTCCCGCCCCAGAAGCCGATGAAACAGAATATCTACGATGAGCCCGAGTCCTCGTTTTCGCGCGATGGGGCCTCATCGATGCTGCTCGAAACACCGCGACTGCGCCTGCAACCGCTGTCGATGGATGACGTGCCGGCGTTGGCCGCGATCCTCGCGGATCCGGCGGTGATGAAACACTCGGTCGGTGGCGTTTGCGACGAGTTGGCGACGCGGGATTTTATTAACTGGTGTCGAGAGTCGTATGCGGCCCATGGCGTCGGGTCATGGGCGCTCGTGGATAAAAACGATTCGTCGCTGATCGGATTTTGCGGTGTGGGGCCGGAACTCGTGAACGGCGTCGAGGAGATGAACCTGGGCTATCGGCTGGCGACCCGCTATTGGAACAAGGGGTTGGCCACCGAGGCGGCTAAGGCTGTGCTGGCACACGCATTCCGAGGCCGGGGCATGGGGTCGGTTATAGTCATTATCGAACCAGACCACGTCGCATCGTTGAAAGTGGCCGAAAACGCGGGCTTTCGCCAGTTCCATTCGATCACGTTCCACGGTCGTTCGGTCCGGCTTTATCGACTGCGCCGGGCGGATTGGCTGAACGCGGTTTCCTAAACGCCGCGCCGGGGCGGCCGATAACAGACATCTAGTCGCGTAGAGTCATTGGTAGAAACCTGCTTGCTGCTCGGGCGCGCAGGGGTTGGGGCATAGCGAATACGCTTTCGCGCCGTCGCATCGGGGCGCCGACAGGGAAGGTCGCAGCGTGCGGCAAAAGCGGACCAAGGGCAGGGGCAGTGGTGACAAAGCGCAAGAACGCAGGCACACGGGATCGGCCCGAAAGCGGGGCGCCCACTACGGCCGGGCTCGACGGCGAGGCGCGAGCGCATGCCGGCGACGGCCGACCCGCTTCGGACGCATCCGACCCGCCCGAGTTGAAATCGCTCGACGCCCGGGTCGGCGAACTGCTTCGCTCCGAGCTGTGGGACGACGCGCAGGAGGAACGCTACGATCGTTTCACCCGGCTTGCCGCGCGTATATTCGATGCCCCCGCGGCCCTGATTCTGTTGTTCGACGCGCATCGGCATCTGTTTAAATCCCGTTTCGGCTTTCAGCTGGGTCGCGAGAGCCAGGAGCTTGAACTCTGTCGCCAGGCCGGCGCACAGGGCACGCCCGTCGTGATCGAAGACCTGGCGCCGGGCGTCGATAGCAGCGCAGACACTGCGGTTTCCCAGCCGCGTAATATCCGGTTTTTCGCCGGGCAGGCGCTGTGCGCCGATAACGGCGAGGTGGTGGGCTGCGTGGCGTTGATGGACTTCAAGGCACGGGGCTTCGACGTCAATGCCCGGCATACGCTCGTCGAGCTCGCGCTTCTGGTGGAAGAAGAGTTCAACCTCAACGCGGCGATGGCGTCGACACGGGCGGGCATGGCCGAGCTGCTGGATCGGGACGCGGCGCTGCCTTCGGCCACCCATATCATCGCCTACGAAAAGATCGAGCTGTTGGTGGAGCAGGCCGGCAACGCCGGTCGCAAGCTGGGTATCTTTTATCTGAGCCTGGATAACCTCTACGACATGTCGCTCGCCTATGGGCCGGGGCGGATTCAGGCGATGATCAACCGCTGGATGGACGGGCTTAGAAACCACAGCGAGAACCTGATTTATATTGGCCGCCTGTCGGAGCGCGGCTTCGTGGGCGCGTTCGAGTTCGAGGGGGACGTACGTGCCGGACGCCGGCTCTGCGAGCAGCTGCGGGTCCATGCCCAGCAGGAAGTCGAGCACGAGGAACTGCGGTTTTCATTCGAGGCCAGCGCCGGGCTGTGTGTCTCCCCGGACCACGGTGATTCCGGGGTGGCGCTTATTGGCCGGGCACAGCTTGCCCACGAAAACCAGAGCTGGAACAACGAAACGTCGTTGTTCAACGCCGCGATTGCCAAGCGGTTTCGTCGCCGCTCGGCGTTACGCACACGCTTCGAGGCCGCGGTTGAAGACGGCTCGGTGCATTTTCACGGCCAGCCGATTTTCGCGAATGCGGACGGCGCCCTGGTCGGCATCGAACTGCTGGCGCGCTGGCAGGACCCGGAGCTGGGCGAGGTGTCGCCGAACGAGTTCGTGCCGGTCATCGATCCGGAAAAGGGCCCGCGCCGCGCGCTCGTGGCGGCGGCGCTCGACACCGCCTGCCGGTATGTCGCGGCCTGGCAGGCCCGGTCGCAGTTCGTGCCGTACATCACCATCAACGTATCCGGCGCCGAGCTTTTCCGACAGGATTTTCACGAGCTGGTGGAGGACAGGCTGGCACACCACGGCGTGTCGGCAGAGCATCTCGTATTCGAGCTGACCGAGCGCAGCGTGATTCGCGATTTCGAGCTGATGGCGCGCTCGCTGCGCCGCCTGACCGATACCGGTGCCCGTATTGCCCTCGACGATTTCGGCAGCGGGTATTCGTCGATTGCCTATCTCACCCGCCTGCCGATTTCGATCGTGAAGTTGGACAAGCGCGTCGTTCAGCAGATTGACGCGCAGGGACCGGCCGAGGAATTGGCCCAGGGGATCGTCGCGCTGGCCCATGGCCAGCAGCTCGCAATCGTGGCCGAGGGGGTGGAAACGCAGGCGCAGTGGGAAACGGTGCGTGCCATGGGCTGCGAATATACGCAGGGGTTTCTGCTGGGCCGCCCGCAGTCGGAAGACGCGCTGCTTGCCCTGATCGCCGAGCAGCGCAGTAATGCGACCGAGCAGGCCGACCCGCAGACGGCGCCAGAATAGGCGCGACGGCGCGCTTGCATGACGCAGGCCACCGCCGCGCATGCCGGCCAGCCGGACAAGCCGTTGCGCGCATTGAGTCCCAGTTCCGTACGACCGACCGGTATGCCTGCCGCGGGGCTGGTTTCCTGCCTGATGCTTCTGTTTCAATAGCGCCCTCGACCCCCGTCCGTCGCCGGCTGCTGTCCATGCTCTACGCGCTGATCCTGCTCGCCCTGATCGCTTTTATCGTATTCGCGACCTCCGGCTTGAAGCTGCATCCGTTTATCGTGCTGCTGCTCGCCGCGCTCATCGGCGGGCTGGCCTACGGCGTGCCGGCGCTCGAGGTCGTGGACGCGATCGGAACCGGCTTTGGCAATATTCTCGGCAGTATCGGGCTGGTGATTGTGTTCGGCACCATCATCGGCGTGATTCTGGAAAAGAGCGGTGCCGCCCTGACCATGGCAGAAACGATCATCCGTGCGCTCGGCCAGCGTTTTCCCACGCTCACGATGTCGTTGATTGGCTATCTGGTATCGATCCCCGTGTTTTGCGATTCCGGCTACGTGATTCTCAACTCGTTGAAGAACGCAGTTGCTGCACGCATGAACGTATCCGTGACCGCCATGAGCGTGGCGCTGGCGACGGGCCTTTATGCCACCCATACGTTCGTGCCGCCCACGCCCGGGCCGATTGCGGCGGCCGGCAATCTGGGCATCGGCAGCAATCTTGGTCTGGTGATCGGCCTGGGCGCGATCGTGGCGCTGATTACCGCCCTGGCCGGGATGCTCTGGGCGAATCGGTTTCTCGGCCGTGACGATGCCGATGCCGGTTTGCTTACCGAAGAAGCCGACGCGCTCAACGCCGAAGACGCGTTTGCTGCCTTTCGCGAAAAACACGGCGCGCTGCCGGGCGCGTTTTCGTCGTTCGCGCCGATTCTGTTGCCCATTGTGCTGATCTGTCTTGGATCGATCGCCGCGTTCCCGTCGGCGCCGCTGGGCGAGGGCGGTCTGGCGAGCGTGCTGACATTCCTGGGCAACCCGCTGGTTGCGCTGGCGCTCGGCCTGATTGCCGCGTTGCCATTGCTGCCGGCCTCCAAACGACGTGACGCACTCGAAGAACGGGTGAGTGCGGGTATTATCGCGGCCGCGCCCATTCTGATGATTACCGGCGCGGGCGGCGCGTTTGGCCAGGTGCTCAAGGCCACGCCGCTGGCGGAATTCATCGGCGAAACATTGTCGACGCTCGGCATCGGTATCTTCATGCCGTTCGTGGTCGCGGCCGCACTCAAGACCGCCCAGGGCTCCTCCACGGTCGCGCTGGTCACCACCTCGGCGCTGGTGGCGCCGTTGCTGGGCGATATCGGCCTCGACAGCGAAATGGGCCGGGCGCTGTGCGTGCTGGCCATCGGTGCCGGTGCGATGACGGTTTCGCACGCAAACGACAGCTTCTTCTGGGTGGTGTCTCAGTTCAGCCGTATGCCGGTCGCGCTGGCCTATCGGGCACAGACACTGGCCACGCTCATCCAGGGCACGGTCGGTATTCTGGTGGTCTGGCTGATGTCGCTGGTACTGCTCTAGAATCGCGCCCGTGTATCGACGGCGTGTTTGCTGCGAAAGGTGGAAATTATGGTTTCAGTCGCACCGGGGCGCGGGCGGGCACGCATCGACCACTCAGGTCCCAATCTGGTCATCACGATTCCCAGCAAGAAGAATTATCTTCTGCTGACTTTTCTAGCGGTTTGGCTGTGTGCATGGTTGTTCGGCGTGGTTTCGGCGTTGACGAGCATGGATCTGTCGTTCGAGCAAGCCGGCGCACAGGTATTCACCCTGGTGTGGCTGCTGCTCTGGTGTATTGGCGGTGCCTTCGCGATCGCGGCTTTGCTGTGGGGTATGGCTGGCAAGGAGGTCGTGACGATCGGCCGGCAAACGCTCTGCCACGACAAACGGGTGCCGATATATACGTGGCGGCGCGAATACGACATTACGCATATCCGCAGTCTGAGTGCTTCCGGCGGCACGACAGCGTCGGTGTTCGACCCGTCTCGATCGCTCGAATTCTGGGGCCTGACCGGCGGCAGTATCCGCTTCGACTACGGCCGCAGCACGCATCGATTCGGCGTCGGCCTGGATGATGCCGACGCGAAACATGTCGTGGCGCAGATCGAGCAACATAACGCGGCATTGACCCAATAGCCGGGGTCCGTGGCCAACGGTGGGGGCTGGGCGCTGGTATCGCGTACCCGGCCGAAGCCGCGTAGGCTCGGGTTCATGCACCGCACGCAGTCTCGACCGCCTTACCTCGACGCCGGCGACCGCGTCATCCTTTTCGACGGCGTATGCCGGCTATGCAATGCCTGGTGTCGGTTCATTCTTAAATACGATACCCGGCAGCGTTTTCGCATGGCTCCGGTGCAGTCCCGTGCCGGCCAGGCGATTCTGGCGCACTTCGGTTTGCCCACGGATCGCTTCGATACCATGTTGTACGTCGAGGGCTACCAGGCCCATGAACGCTCCGACGCCGTGCTGCGCGTCGTCACGCAACTCGGCGGGCCCTGGCGGCTTGCCGCCGTTCTGTGGCTGTGCCCGCGTCGGGTACGGGATTTCGTCTACGACCGTATCGCGCGTCACCGCTACCGGCTTTTCGGGCGCTACGACCAGTGCGAGCTGCCGCCGTCAGATAATGCCAAGCGTTTTCTCGACAGCCGGGACTAAGCGTCAGTCTGCCGATACCGCGGCGCGCGTTTCATCGGCCGAGTAGATGCGTCATCATCCCGTGTTTTGGGCTCGGCGCGTGGCTAAATGGAATCGGGCATGACGAACAGGCCGCGGCTGGCCGCGGACTTCCGGGCCGGGGCACAAACCGTGTTGCCGGTTTTGATCGGCATTCTGCCGTTTGCGTTGATCGCAGGCGTGGTGGCCGTACGCCTCGGCTTTTCCCCGTGGCTGGCAAGCGCGCTGTCGGTGCTCGTGTTTGCCGGCGCGGCCCAGCTGGCGACGATGCAGCTGCTTTTCGACGGCGCGCCGCTGCTGATCATTTTGATCACCGTATTTTTCATCAACCTGCGTTTCATGATGTACAGCGCGTCGATTGCGCCCCATTTTCGCGGCGCATCTGCGGGAACGCGTGCCGGGCTGGCGTATTTCCTGACGGATCAACCGTATGTATTCGGCGTGTACGGCTTTGCCGAGCGTCCGATGCTGGCCAGCCGTATCGCATTCTATCTGGGCGTGGCGCTGCCGCTGTGGTGCTGCTGGCAGCTCGGCACGATTGTCGGCGCCCAGGCCGGCGCGCGGCTGCCCGAGGCATGGAACCTGGAATTCGCCATTCCGCTGGTTTTTCTGGCCATGATCGTGCCCGCGATCCGGGACAAGGCAAGCATCGCGGCTGCGGTGGCTGGCGGCATCGTCGCCGTAGCGGGCCATGGGCTGCCGTGGAATCTCGGCCTGATCGGCGGGGCGTTGACGGGTATCGCCAGCGGTGTGGTCGTCTCCCTGCTGATGGGCGACACGGAGGCCGATGATGGCTGACACTGAGGTGTGGATCGCCGTGCTCGCGGTGGGTGCGCTGACGTTTGCCTTGCGCTGGTCGTTCATCGCGCTGGCCGATTCGCTGGCGATGCCGGCCGGCGTGCAACGCGCGCTGCGCTTCGTGCCGGCGGCGGTGCTGGCTGCCATTCTGTTGCCGGCGATTGTCGTGGACGAAGGCCATATCGCGCTCACGCCGGACAACCTGCGCCTGTTCGCCGCCGTCGCGGCCGCGGTGGTGGCCTGGCGCACCCGCAATATGCTCTACACCATCGCGACCGGCATGCTGGTGCTGTGGGTGTTGCAGGCGCTGCGGGCGATGCTCTGAACCCCACCGCGGGTGGTTGCACGAGCCGTGGCCTCGCGGGATCGGCTAGGCAGTGCCTTGTTACCGGTTATGCTTGGGGCATGAAGCGATTCGCCCCCGACGATGTCGAGATCCCACAGGGATTTGCCACCACAGGCTATTGCCTGCGGCCGTTGACCATCCACGACGTGGTCAAGGACTACGATGCCGTGATGTCCAGCCGGCAACGCCTGCAGGGCCTGTTCGGCCCGCACGATCCGTGGCC
Source organism: Salinisphaera sp. C84B14 (assembly GCF_040361435.1). Taxonomy (NCBI): domain Bacteria; kingdom Pseudomonadati; phylum Pseudomonadota; class Gammaproteobacteria; order Salinisphaerales; family Salinisphaeraceae; genus Salinisphaera; species Salinisphaera sp. C84B14. The sequence continues at coordinate 81,580 of NZ_APNL01000008.1, forward strand.
GGCGGACGATCTGTCTCTCGAGCAGGATTTAATCGACCTCGGCTGGCACCAGGGCGAATTCCAGCGCCGCAGGTCGTTTGCCTACACGGTGAAGCGACCGGACGAGTCGCAGTGCCTGGGCTGCGCTTATGTCGAACCATCGACCCGCGAAGGCTATGACGCACAGCTGTTCTTCTGGGTGCGCGACAGCGAAAGCCATACGGGGCTCGAAGCGGCGCTCGAGCGCGATCTCGAGTCCTGGCTGAGCCGCGAATGGTGGTTCGACCGGGTGGCCTGGCCGGGCCGGCGTATCAGCTGGGCTGACTGGTTCGAGCTGCCCGAGGCCTGAAAGCAGGATGGTTGATGCCGACACGCCAGGCTTCTATCTGGTCTTCGCCGAGGGCGCGGATAGTGCGGCATTGCACGCGAACTTCGATGCCGTACGCCTGCGCGAAGATCTGTTTATCGTCTACGCTGCCATGACGCGCTCCGAGGTCTATCATGCCGTGCGCGATCTCACCGCACCGGGCGCGCTCATGGCGGCACCGCTGGCCGCCCATCCCAAGTTTCGCGGCATGGATGCCGGCGCGCTCAAGTGGCTCAAGCAGCGCAGCAACGCTTGACCACCGCAACCCTTAGATGCCCCGGGGCGTAGGGCAGTTCATTCACGCACAACGAACCGGAAAGGAAGCGATCATGGCGCGTTCGATCGGCGATACCGTCAAGTGGAACTGGGGCCAGGGCACGGCCGAAGGTCAGATCACGCAGATCTACAAGCAGCGCGTGACCAAGACGCTCAAGGGCTCGGAGATCGTGCGCGACGGCGATGACGACAACCCGGCCTATCTTATCGAACAGAGCGACGGCGACCAGGTGCTCAAGCTGGAGTCCGAGCTGGACTGAACCGCGGCGATTACAATCCCGCGGCGCGACGGGCGCGCAGCACGGCGGCGGCGCCAGCGCTGGGGCAAGCGCTAATCGACGTGGCGCCGGATCACGTCTTCGTAGTCGCGAATACGGTGGATATAGCGCACCGGCTCGTGGCCGCGCGCATAGCCGTATTTCAGCGACGGGTAGTAGCGCTTGTCGGCCAGCAAGGGGAGCACCTTCTTGAGATCACGCCAGGAGTGCGGGTTCTTGTCCAGACGCTCGGCGAGTCGTTGGGCGTCGCGTAGATGTGCGAGGCCGATGTTGTAGGCCGCCAGCGCCATGAGCAAGCGATCCGGTGACGGAACCGTTTCGTCGATGCGCGAACGCATGCGGGCGAGGTACTTGGCACCGCCGTGAATGCTTTCGGCCGGGTCCAGCCGATCGTCCACGCCCATTGCCCGGGCGGTGCGCCCGGTGAGCATCATCAGCCCGCGTACCCCGGTCGGACTTTTAGCCGTCGGATCCCATTTGGACTCCTGATAGGCCTGCGCGGCGAGCAACAGCGGTGGCAGGGCATGGTCTTCGCCAGCGCGCTGGAATAGCGAATCATAGTCGGGCAGTACCTTGTCGATCCGCCGCACCAGGGCACGCCGATCGACGAAATCGAATGCCGGCAGATAGGCGTAGTAGCGTGCTTCCATCGCCTCGCGGGCCTGCTTGCCTTGCGCGCTCGTCAACCACCGAGTTGCGCTTTGTGCGAGTGCCTCGGCATGCAACGGCATGGCCCAGGCGAGGGACTCGCCATCGTGTAGATCGAACATCACCTTCAGCTGCGGATAGTAGCGGCGGTTGATGTCGACGATATTGGAGTCGGCCACGGTGCAGTCGAGCCGACTCTCCCAAACGCGCCGCAGCAGCTGCTCGGTGCCGCGCCGCTTGTCCTGTCGCCAGCGCAGCGCCGGATACTCGGCCTGCAGGGTCTGCAGGCGTTCCACGTAGCTGCTGTCCGCGATCACCCGCAGCGACACGTCGCTTAGCTCCTGCACGTTTTGCGGCCGAGCGCGCTGCGGATTGCACACCACTTGTTGTTGCACGGTCTGATACGGCGCGGAAAAGCGAAAGCGCTCTTGCCGTGCCGGGGTAACGCTCAGGCCGGCTGCCGCCATGTCCGCCTTGCCGTTATCAAGCGCGTCCAATACGCCGTGGACGGAGTTTTCGACCCGATACTTCACCTCAACGCCCAGGTGCCGGGCAAAGGCCTGGGTCAACGCCCATTCCGGGCCGGCTCGCTGCTTGTGGCGATTCAGAAAATAGGTGGTAGGGGCGTTGCGTGTGACCACGCGCAATACGCCCTGTTCACGAATCCGTTCGAGCCGGCCGGCGTCTGCGTTATCCGGCGTATTGCCAGTGCAGCCGAGCAATACGGCCGTGCCGATAGCCACAATCATCCCTACGATTGTTCGGCTCATGCATCCCCCAACGGTGCGCCCCGCGTTCACACTAGCAGACAAGACGATCGCGCCCGCTGGCCTGCCCACTTCCGAACAAAACCGGATGGCGCCCGCGAAACCATTGGGCGACGCTGGCGAATCGAGCGATGCATCGCCGGGCAAGCACCCCGCGTAAGCGCAGCATCCCATTCCTGGCAGACGCCACTCCACGCTGAAGGCGATGAGCGAAGATACGTCCCATTCTGCTGTTGTAACCCGGCATCGCTGCGGCAAGGGGTTTACCTACCGCTACCGTAATGGCCGGACGCTGCGCGACAAGCGCCGCCGGCGTTGGATTGATTCGCTGGCTATCCCGCCCGCGTGGCAGCAGGTGGAGATTTCGCTGGACGACGATGCCCATGTCCACGCAACCGGGCGCGATGCCGCGGGACGCAAGCAATACATCTACAACCCGCGCTGGCGCGAGCGCCGCGAGCAGGCCAAATACGATCGTATTCTCGCCTTCGCGGGGCAGCTGTCGACCATGCGTCGTGCCACGGGCCAGCATCTTACCCATGAGCAGATGACGCGGGAGAAGGTGCTCGCCTGCATGGTGCGCCTGATCGACAGCGCCTATTTTCGACCCGGCAGCGAAAGCTATTCGCGCGAGAACGAGTCCTATGGCTTGACCACGATGCGCTCCAAGCATCTGACCATCGAGGGCGACGAACTGATCTTCGACTATGCCGGCAAGAGCGGCCAGCATCAGCACCGCGTGGTCGAGGACGAACGGCTTGCGGAGGTAGTGGCCGAACTCGATGACCAGCCCGGCTACGAAATCTTCAAGTATTACGACGACGACGGCGCCAAGGTGTACGTCGACAGCGCTGACCTCAACGAATACATCCACGAGATCATGGGCGACGACTACAGCGCCAAGGATTTCCGGACCTGGGCCGGTACGTCGCTCGCCGCGCTCGCCCTGGATGAGATCGGCCCGGGCGACGACGACAAGATCAGCCAGAAGAACATTCGCGAAGCCGTGGACCGAGTCGCCAAACGCCTGGGCAACACGCCGGCGATCGCGCGCTCAAGCTATATTGACCCGCGGGTGATCGAAACCTATCTCGACGGTCGCACCCTCAGCCATTTCCAGGCCCTGATCGAAGCAGAGCTCGAGGCCGGCGATCTGACCGGCCCGGAAGAGCGGGCGGTGATGAAAATGCTGGAGAGCCGGGTCAGGCGCGAGCAGTAGCCAGGCGCGGGGTTGTCGGAATCGCCTGGCATTGCTGGCGCCGAGAATTGCGCCCCGGCGCGCGCAAGCAGCGCGGCCGGGGCGGCGTCATGCCCGCCGCGGTGTGGCTTATGCCGCCGCGCCGCCGGCCTCGTGGCCATAGCCGTGGTAGGCGGTGTTGCCGGAGCGGCCCGAAGCGTCTGGCCGAGCGACTGCAGCGGCGGCGCCGGATGACGAGCCAACATCGGAACTTAGCCGGAATGAAGCGAGCAGCGCCTGGAGCTGGTCGGCCTGTTCGCGCATCTGCACGGCAGCGGCGCTGGTCTGTTCCACCATTGCCGCGTTGTGCTGGGTGGCGCCGTCGAGCTCCGTGACTGCCGTATTGATCTGGCTGACGCCTTCGCTTTGTTCACGAGCACCGTTACGGATCTGGGCGACCACTTCGGTGACCCGTTCGATACGCGAGACGATATCTTCCATGGTGACGCCGGTTTCGCGTACCAGGCGCGTGCCGGATTCGGTATGGGTGACCGATGAATCGCTGAGTGCGCGAATCTGGCGGGAGGCGTCGGCGGCGCGGCTGGCCAGGTTGCGTACTTCCTGGGCTACGACCGAGAACCCGCGCCCGTGTTCGCCGGCTCGTGCGGCCTCGACCGAGGCGTTCAGCGCGAGCAGGTTGGTCTGAAAGGCGATGCCGTCCATCAACGTGGTGATCGTATTGATTTCGCTGGCCGAGGTCGCGATATCGCTCATCGTGGTGGCCATGTCGCGCATTGCCTGTTGGCCCTGATGCGCGGCGTCCACGGTCGAGCGGGTGAGCTCGTTGGCCTGATCGGCGGCTTCTGCCGTGTTCGCGACCGTGGCGGTGATTTCTTCCATGGATGCCGACGTCTGTTCCAGGCTGGCCGCGGACTGCTCGGTTCGGCTGGCCAGCGCCTGGCTGCCCTGGGCGATTTCGTTGGCCGCGCCGTGTACGCCGAATACCGACGTGCGCACCGTCTGGAGCGTTGTATCCATGCGGCCGACGAAGGCGTTGAAGTTGATCGCAAGATCGCCGAGCTCGTCGGTACGCCGCGTGTCGATACGCGCGGTGAGGTCGCCGTCGCCTTCGGTGATTTCCTTGATGCGGTGGGTCACCGCACGAATCGCTCGCGACATCATCAGCGGGCCCACCAGGGCCACGATGACAGTGATCAGGCCGATCAGAATCGAAAAGCCGATGACCGCGTATTCCTGGGTGTTGGCCCGTGCCAGCGCGGCCGACTCCAGCGCGTGGATCTTTTCTTCGGCGGCCATGCTGGCCCGGTCGTAGACCTCGCGCAGCTCCACGAAGGCGTGCTCGACTTCGTTGTCCAGTACCTCCCGTGCACCTTCGTAGTTGCCATCGCGGCGCAGTTGGAGCACGCGTCGGGAGGCGTTCAGCCAGGTGTCGTACAACGCATCGAAGCCTGCCAGCGAGGCCAGGACTTCCGGATAAGCGGCCAGATTGTTTTCGAACTTTGCGAGGCGCTGTTTGGCCTGCGCTGCGTTCTCGTCGAACTCTGCGAGCCAGCCGGCGGCGGTTTCGCTGCCCGGGTCCATGCGCATGTATTCGAGCGTGGCCACATGGGCCTGATAGAGATCGCGATCGGCGTTCAGGACGGCCGCGGTGGAATCGATGAACGGCCCGCCGAATTCGCGCATTCGCTCCTTCAGGGTGTGTACCAGCATGAGGTCGACTGCGACCACCGCGAACATGGCCAGCGCGACGGTAATGAATGCGATGGCGTATTTCACGTTGATCTGATTTAGGAGCTTGAGCATGTTGATCCCCTTAGATGCCCCATGGGCACGGCCCGATCGTCCGGAATGAACGATTCGAATCACTATCGGCGCTGCGCATGCGCGCTTGAACAAAAGCGGGCGACTTTCGATTGCGGCCCGGCAGACGGTGTGGAATCATCCGCGCCATGAGCACACGCATCTATTTCCTGGTCGGCTTTCTGGCCGCGGGGGGCGCACTGGGGTTCGCCTATTATCTTCAGTACGTCCACGGGTTGGAGCCGTGCCCGCTGTGTATTTTCCAGCGCGTGGCGATGGCGGGCGTTGGCGTTTTCTGCCTGATTGGCTGGCTGCACGGCGCGCAGGGCGTCGCCCACAGGATCTACGCGGGCCTGGCCTGCCTGTCGGCCGTTGCCGGTGCTGCCATCGCGGCACGCCACGTATGGCTGATGCATCTGCCGCCGGATCAGGTCCCTGCGTGCGGGCCCGGACTGGGCTATCTGGTCGATATCATGCCGTTGACGGAAGTGTTGGCCACGGTGCTGCGCGGCGATGCCAGCTGTGCGGAGGTCAAGGGCGCGTTTCTGGGCATCAGTCTGCCGGCCTGGACCGGCGTGTATTTCGTGCTGCTCGCATTCGGTGCGCTGGCCGGGATGTTCGGTTTCGGCGCGGCGGACCGACAGCGCGACTGAGTCAATAGGCCGCAGCGATTTCGTAAGCCCGCGTCGCTGGCGCAGAGAGATGTTCCCGGGCCCCAAACTCGGTTTTCTGCGCTGGGCCTGTCGCCGGCGTGGGCCGAATGGCGGCCCGATGCTCCGGTTTTGGCGGCGCCCCGAACGCTGGCCGCGGCGAGCCGGCTCACGCATACTCGTGTCGATACAACGTATTCATTCCATCCAGAAGGGCTGTCATGACTCCCGTAACCGATCTTTGCGATGAATTCAGCGACAAGCTGCAGATCGCCGAACCGATGTTTACCGATTTCGGCGGTACCCTCGATTTCGCCGGCCCGATCAGCACGGTGAAATGCTTTGAAGACAACTCGCTGGTGCGTGCCGCGCTGGAAGAACCGGGTGAGGGACGCGTACTGGTGGTTGATGGCGGTGCCTCCGATCGCTGCGCGTTGCTCGGCGACAATCTCGCCCAGCTGGCGATCGACAACGAATGGGGCGGCATTCTGGTCTATGGCTGCATTCGCGATTCGGCCGAAATCTCCCAGATGGGCGTGACCGTTAAAGCGCTCAATACCCACCCCAAGAAATCGAACAAGAAGAATCAGGGCGAGCGCGACGTACCGGTCCGTTTTGCCGGCGTGTCCTTCATGCCCGGCGACTGGATCTATGCCGATCTCGACGGCGTGGTCGTGAGTGCTTCCGAACTGTCGCTATCCTGATCGACGACGCTTGCAACAACGCCCCGGCGTGCTTCGCTGGGGCGTAAAGTTATCGTAAAACAATAGCCTGCCCGTATTGTTTAAGCCTAGAAATAGCATTAGAACTTGATCGATCCACCGACCGAGTGCAGGCGCTGCCCGCGTCTGGTTGCGCTGCGCCACGACGTTCGTGCCGCGTATCCGCGCTACCATGCGGCCCCGGTGCGCTCCTTCGGGCCAGCCACCGCGCGTCTGCTCGTGGTGGGGCTGGCGCCGGCGCTGCACGGTGCCAACGCGAGCGGCCGGCCGTTCAGCGATGAACAGTCGGGGGCGCTGATCTATCGCATGCTTTACGACTACGGCTTTGCCTCGCGCGCCCAGGGACCCGATGCCGGGCCCGAATTGCGGGACTGTCGCATCACCAACGTGGTCAAACGCCTGCCGCCCCAGAACAAGCCGGTAGCCCAGGAGATCAATGCCTGTAATCCGTTTCTGGCCAGCGAGCTTGCGCCGGCGCGGATACTGCTGGTGCTCGGCGGGGTGGCACACAAGGCAGTGGTACGCGCGCTGGGAATGCGCCAACGCGATCGCGTGTTTGCCCATGGCGCCGAGCATGCGCTGCCCGGCGGGCGGGTGCTGGTCGATTCCTACCACTGCAGCCGCTACAACCTGAATACCCGCCGCCTGACCGAGGCCATGTTCGCCCGGGTGTTCGTACGCGTACGGCAACTCGTCGATGCCTTGGGCTTGCCTGTGAACGACGCGCCGCCATGATGATGCGATGACCGACGAGACGACCCCGCAGACCGACGCGACCGGCTTCGACCCGCGCAGCTACCTGCGCCAGCTCACCCAGGCGCCGGGCGTGTACCGCATGTACAACGCCCAGGGCGACGTGCTGTATGTGGGCAAGGCCAAGAACCTGAAAAAACGCGTGTCCAGCTATTTCCTGCGCGCATCGGGCAACGCCAAGACCGAGGCGATGCTCGATCAGGTGGCCGATATCCAGGTCACGATCACGCATACCGAAGACGAAGCGCTGCTGCTCGAGTCCACGCTGATCAAAAAGCATCGGCCGCGATACAACGTCTATCTGCGCGACGACAAGAGCTACCCCTACCTCATGATCACCGGGGACAACGACTATCCACGGGTGGTCTATCACCGCGGCGCACAGAAACGAAAGGGGCATTATTTCGGCCCGTTCCCAAGCTCCGGCGCGGTCAAACAGACCCAGGACACGCTGACCCGGCTGTTCAAGCTGCGCAACTGTCGCGACAGCTTCTTCGAAAACCGCTCGCGGCCCTGTCTGCAGTATCAGATCAAGCGCTGTACCGCGCCCTGCGTGGGTTATATCAGCAAGGATGACTATGCCCGCGACGTGAACGACGCGGTCGAGCTGCTGGAAGGGCGCAACGAAAAACTCATCGACCGTCTGGTCGGCGAGATGGAGGCCGCGGCCAAGGCGCTGGATTTCGAAACCGCCGCCCGCCTGCGGGAAAAGATTGCGGCATTGCGTCGATTGCAGTCGCAGAGCCATAAAGTAGGCGGGCAGAGCGATTTCGATATCGTTTGTGCCGCGATCGATGGTGGTATCGGCGCGGTCGTGGTGGTCACCGTGCGCGGCGGCATCAACCTCGGCCACCGTAGTTTCTTCCCGCATGCGCCGCCGGGCACCGACGTAGCCGATCTCGTGGCCGCCTTCATGAGCCAGTACTACCTGGAACGCCGGCCGCCGCCCGAACTGCTGGTCGACCCGCTGCCAGCCGACGATAAGTGGCTGGCCGAAAGTCTGGGCCGCCGCGCACAGCGCAAGGTGGCGTTCAAGACCAACGTACGCGCGGAACGCAAGCGCTGGCTGGACAACACGCGGGCGACGCTCTCACAAACGCTTTCGGCACAGTTGGCGAGCCGGGCCGGGGTGGAAAAACGCCTGTCTTCGCTGGCGAAGGGCCTGGGGCTGGAGGCGCCGCCGATGCATATGGCCTGTTTCGACATCAGCCATACGCGCGGTGAACGCACCGTGGCCTCCTGCGTGGTGTTCGAGGCGGGCGTGGCGAACAAGTCGAAGTATCGGCGCTTCAATATCGACGGTATCGAACCCGGCGACGACTATGCAGCGATGCGACAGGCCCTGACCCGGCGCTTCAAGCGGGTTAAAAACGGCGAGGACTACATGCCCGACCTGCTGCTCATCGACGGCGGCAAGGGTCAGCTCGGCGTTGCCGTGGAAGCGCTCGAAGAGCTTGAAGTAACCGGCGTCAACGTCATCGGCGTGGCCAAGGGCTCGACGCGCAAGCCCGGGCTCGAGCAGATCTTTTTGCCGGGCGAGAAATCGCCTCTTATACTGCCGGCAGACTCCCCGGGGCTGCATCTCATCCAGCAGATTCGCGACGAGGCGCATCGTTTCGCGATCGCCGGCCACCGCGGCCAGCGCGGCAAGGCACGCCAGGGGTCCATGCTCGACGGGGTTGACGGGCTGGGGCCGAAACGTCGCAAGAAGCTGCTTCAAACCTTTGGCGGGCCAAAGCAGGTAGCCAGGGCCGGGGTGTCGGAACTTGCACGGGTGGAAGGCATCAGTGCGACCATGGCACAACGGATTTACGATCATTTCCACAACACGGCCTGACGTCGGTGTCATCCGATCCGCGCGGCCCGCGAGGAGAAGCGCTTGAACCTGCCCATTTGGCTGACCCTGTTTCGCCTGATTCTCATACCCTTCGTGGTGGGGCTCATGTTCGTGCCCCTGCCCAGTGCCAATATCGTGGCCGCCATCCTGTTCGGCGTGGCCCTGGCCACCGACTGGCTCGACGGCCATCTCGCACGGCGCTGGAACCAGACCTCGGCGTTCGGGGCGTTTCTCGACCCGGTCGCCGACAAGCTGATCGTGTGCGCGGTGCTGGTCATGCTCGTCTACCGCGATCCGCACTATTACATTGCCCTGTCGGCCACCGTCATCGTCGGCCGCGAACTGACCGTGTCAGCGCTGCGCGAATGGATGGCGGAGCTGGGCGAGCGCGGCGTGGTCGCGGTCGGCTCGTTGGGCAAGTACAAGACCGCCATCCAGATGGCCGCCATTTTCTGCATGTTGTTCGACCTGGCCCAGCGCACCGGCGTTTATCTGTTCGGTGTCGCGCTGCTGATCGTTTCGGCGGTGCTCACGCTCTGGTCGATGGTGGTCTACTTGCGCCAGGCATGGCCGCGCCTGAGCATGGAACGCTAGTTAACACGGTACGGCGGCCGCGGACTCGGCCCGCGGTTGCGCGCCGGTCCGGTTCCGGCCCAGGTCGAACAAGGTCGCAAGACAGACCGGGCAGGGTGCTTCATCGCCTTCAAGCCGGGCTTGAACCCGGCCTGTGAAGCGACGCTGGCGGCAGCAGAACCGACTTGATGAAAAACCTTTGTCGATATGGGTTGACACCCGATCTTTTACGCCTAGAATACGCACTCTCAACGGCGCGGGAATAGCTCAGTGGTAGAGCACAACCTTGCCAAGGTTGGGGTCGCGAGTTCGAATCTCGTTTCCCGCTCCAAATAGACATTGCCGAAACCTCGGCCCGCCGGTCGGGGTTTTTCTTTATCAGCATCCGCCTGTTTGGATGTATGCGACCGGCCAGGTGGCAGAGTGGTGATGCAGCGGCCTGCAAAGCCGCGTACCTCGGTTCGATTCCGGGCCTGGCCTCCATCTAAGCATCCTAGAAAATCCAATTAAGTCTTTATCGGCCCGTATTTACGGGCTTTTTTGTGTCTGGAATGTCCCATTACGTCCGGGGGCATCCGTTGCAATCCGGGGGCACTTGGGGGCATATATGGGGGCATCTTCCCCCAACGCCGACCGGATGCCCCCAATGAAGCTAACCGCCACTAAGGTCGATAAAGCCAAGCCACGCGATAACGCGTTCAAGCTAAGCGATGGCGACGGCATGTTTTTGCTGGTATCGCCGAAGGGCGGTAAAGCATGGCGACTCAAGTACCGCATTCATGGCAAGGAAAAGCAGCTAGCACTCGGCACGTATCCCGAGGTATCGCTGAAACTAGCCCGAGAGCGCCGTGCAGACGCTCGCAAAGCGATTGCGGCGGGTATCGACCCGAGCGCGCAGAAACAGGCCGAGAAGCGCGCACAGAACGCGGCAGACACGTTTGAGGCGGTCGCCCGCGAATGGATCAAGGCTCGCAGCGGTGAATGGGGCGAAAGTAACCGCCACCAAGTTACCCGGCGACTAGAACGCGATGCGTTTCCGTGGATTGGCACAACCAAGGTTCACGAACTGGAGCCGCCCGAAGTGCTGCGGATGCTACGGCGTACTGAAAGCCGGGGCGCGATCGAGACGGCGCACCGTGTCAAGAATCTGGTGGGGCAGGTCATGCGCTATGCGGTGGCGACGGGTAGGGCGCAGCGTGACCCGACCCCCGATCTGGCCGGGGCGCTCAAGACCAAGCGCGCCAAACATCATGCGAGCCTGACGACGCCCGCAGCGATTGGCCCGCTGTTGCGCGATATTGACGGCTACGAAGGTCAGTTCGTGACCCGGTGCGCGCTGCAACTTGCGCCGCTGGTATTCGTGCGGCCCGGAGAGCTACGCAAGGCGGAGTGGATCGAGTTCGATCTTGATAAGGCCGAATGGCGGATACCGGCCGAGCGCATGAAGATGGACGCGCCGCATATCGTGCCGCTGTCGGAACAGGCAATCGAGGTGCTGCGAGAGCTAGACCCGCTGACAGGGTGCGGGCGCTACGTTTTCCCCGGTGCGCGATCTGATGACCGGCCTATGAGCGAAAACACGCTCAACGCCGCGCTGAGGCGCTTGGGATACGACAAGGATCAAATGACCGGCCACGGATTCCGAAGCATGGCATCGACGCTGCTGAATGAGCAGGGCTGGAACCGCGATGCTATCGAGCGGCAACTGGCGCACGCTGAGCGCGATAACGTGCGGGCTGCGTACAACTACGCCGAGCACTTGGACGAACGCCGGCGGATGATGCAGGCGTGGGCCGACTATTTGGCGGGACTGAAGCGTGGGGCGAACGTCACACCAATTAAATCAGCGAGCGCCGTATGAGCAAAGGTAAACGCTGCCCAGGCGGGTACGGCCGCGATAAAACACGGAAGCAGTTCGAGCACTGGCGCGAAAGATTGAGGGATAGTGAAGACTACCCGGTGCTGGATGGCTTGGAGACGGCGTGGCAAGAGCTGTCCGACCTTTATGATTTTCCTTGGACCGATGAGAAAACACGGGAATCTTTTTACGACTTCGAAAGCCCAATAACTGCAATTATTTACGCAGTTGAAATGGGGTTCTATCCGCCCCCAGAAGTGATGCTGGCCCTACTCAGCCGATGGGATGAGTACATGCGATCGGTCGGTGAGAAGGATTTGGAAACCGCGATGATCGGGCCGTTGCGTCGACGCACCGGTAACTACGCGCGGCGAGAAATTAAAGGAATGCAGCCGTATGCATGGGCAGGCGAAATAGCTCGCGCAGTGGAGAAAGAGGGTATAAGCCGCATACAGGCCGCCACAGATCTAGTAGAGCGCTGGAACTTGCAAATTGATCCAGAAAGCGTTTTGAGAATGGTTAGGGATACCCCGTTTCAAAAGCTACGGCTCCAGAAAAAGCGGACTGAATAGGGCGGTATTGAGTCCTCGTTCAATGTGAAAAACAGCTATTAAATAAGTAGCCATGTTCCACAGCACGCCAAAGGGGTGCAGACATGGCCAAGCAGAGCCTTATCCGGCTTCCAGCCGTAAAAGCCCGTACCGGGCAATCGCGTAGTGCGATCTATGCCGCTATGCAGCGCGGTGAGTTCCCGCAATCCGTACCTATCGGCCCTAGAGCCGTTGCGTGGGTAGAAAGCGAAATCGACGCCTACATCGAGCGTCAGATTGATCGGCGTTCGGAGGCGGCATGAACGATCATCATATCGTCGGCCGCTTTCCATTTACCCGCGAAGGTCACGCTAATCGACGCGACGCAGATGCAGAACCTCGCATCGCCGTTGTATCGATCGACGTGGAGGATAAGCGCCTGCACTACCACGAAGCCGGCGACGAGTACGTGCGAGCTATCGACCTGCACAAGCTCAAGCTGATTGATCCGCTGATCGAGGGCATGGAGCCGAGGGACGCCTTCATGGCGGGCGTTTGGTGCGAGGTGGCGATGCAGGAACGTCGAGCCCAGCGCGACGAACAGGTGGCGTAACTGAAAAGCCCCGGGTTAGTGGCCCGGGGCCTCGCTAAATCTCGGCAGACGAAACCAGAGAAAGAGCTTATGCAGAAACTTGATTCTATACGCGCCCCAGAGCGGCCGCAACGGTGAGCGGCGTGGCGAGGCGTAAAACGAAGCATGAGGCCCACGTCAGGCTGTATCGGCACGAACTAGAGTCGGAAGCCTACCGCACGCTGTCAACGGATGGACGCGCCCTGCTGGTGGAGTTCCGGGCGCTTTACAACGGCAGAGATAACCGCATCCCGATGAGCGTTCGAGAAATGCGGCGCCGGCTGAATGTTGGCCAGGTAGTCGCTGAGCGCGCACGCGATGAATTACTTGAGCGTGGCTTCATCCGGCAATTGAAGCTCGGCAGTTTCAGCCGCAAGGCTCGGCACGCTACCGAGTATGCGCTGACTCACGAACCGCTAGATAACGGCATGGGATCGGTCGCGCCGAAAGACTTCATGCGGTGGCGCCAAAAAAACACGGTACGGATGACCGATACCGACGGTACGGATGACCAGTACCGAGGCAGCGGCCCAAAAGCCCTAAAAGCCGCTCACGGTACGGATGACCAATACCGTGAACCCTCAAATGACGACTCCCACGGTACGGATGACCAGTACACAGATAAGTTACCAACGGTAGGGGGTGCTGATTGGCTATCCGAACACATGGGATGGCGATGCAGGAATGGGAGCGTGCTGAACGCCTGCTGCCTCATTTGTGGTGTTTGGATCACTGCTAGCGGTTACGAGTTCGATAGTGGCAAGCACTCATGCGATCCAGTGAGCCGGGCGAAATACCAAGAGCGATTGCGGCAGGCGAAAGACGAACAGCTAGCCGCCTGAAACCCGGGCGGTCGATTACAAACCAAGCCGAATAGGATTATCGATATGGACGAATTCACACAAGCTTTGCTCAGTCAGAAAGTAAAAAGGGTTTCGGAATCTTTGCGTAACCAGGACTTTAGTCTCAAAGAGTTGGTCATGGTTTGTTGCATGGCGGCGGCAACAGATATGCGCTCCAAGAGGCAGCGAGGCGAGCTTACCGATCAAGAGGCTGAAGCATTGCTTCAGGAGGCGTTTGCTGGAATGCGCGAGACGGTTTTCGAAGACTAAGGCAGCCACCGACGCTTTGCTTACGTCCGATGGGCTTGGCCGCTTCCACATCTTTGGCCGCAGCGCTTAGTCGAGCACGCTACTTGAACATCCATTCAAGTGTTATAATGTAACAATGAAGATGCTGCGCGCTCATGCCCTTAGCACACTAAGCCCACACCGCCTGCCCACCCTGGGGCAACGGGCGAACACGGCACGACGCCTGAAGACGAAAGAGCGCAACTCGCAACGGATGCGGGTATGGCAGCAAGACCCACGCTGTGCAGGCTGTGGCGCTGTCGTGGCGTACGAAGCCTTCGAGCTGGATCACATCACACCGCTGTCAGATGGCGGCTCGACGGACGACAGCAATACACAGGCGCTGTGCATCCCCTGCCACCGAGAAAAGACCAACAGCGAGCTGACAGAGCGTGCCAAGCGACGGGCGGGGTCTTCGATATATGTCTAGGGCCATTCGCTGTGCAGCACCCGAGCATCGCATGGAGATTTTTTCCCCTTCCCCGGTCAACTGAGAAACCGCCATGAGCAAGGCAACCGATGTACGCCAGGCGCTCGAACTGCTAACCGCGCAGATCGCCGACACCAATCTCGACCCGAAGGATCGGCAATCGGCCGCACGAATCGTGCTGACGTATCACAAGGAATCAAAACGGACGTACGAAAGCACCGCGAAGACCGACAAGCAGAAGAGTGCTGTAGCGGCTGCTGAGCGCCTGACTCGCGTGAAGTGATGGCCTTGTACCCGGAGTCGGCCGAACGCGCCGTAGATCTGTTCTCACGGCTGCACATACCGGACATGCCGGGCCAACCGACGATGGGCGAAGTGTGCCGCCCTTGGGTGTTCGACTTCGTGCGCTCCGTGTTCGGTGGCCTGAACCCCGAAACAGGCGAGCAGGAAATCCGCGAGTACCTGTTGTTGATCCCGAAAAAGAACAGCAAGAGCACTATCTCAGCCGGAATCATGCTCACGGCGCTGATCCTCCATGAACGCCAGAACGACGAACTTCTGTTGCTATCCGCTACACGCGAAACGGCAAACACAACTTTCAGCATCGCGGCGGGCATGGTTCGAGCCGATCCCGACCTGTCGGCGGTCTTTCATGTTCGCGATCACATCAAGTCGATCGAGCACCGCGTCAACGACAACGTGTTGAAGGTCGTCAGCCTCGACAGCAACAGCCTTGCAGGCAAACGCGCCAGCTACGTGCTGGTAGACGAGCTTTGGCTATTGGGCGGCATCGCACGCGCCGAGAGCGCGCTACAAGAGGCCATGGGCGGCATGGCGAGCCGAAAGGAGGGCTGGGCGCTCTATCTATCGACGCAGAGCGATGAACCGCCGGCTGGCGTATTCCGCGACAAGCTCACGTATGCCCGCCAAGTACGCGACGGCCGTATCGACGACGCGGCCTTCATGCCCGTTTTGTACGAACTACCCGATGGCTTCGACTGGCGCCGCAATATCGACAAGGCGTTCGAGATCACCAATCCGAACCTAGACGCTTCGGTATCGCACCGCTGGCTGCAAGCCGAGTACAGGAAAGTAAAGGATCGGCAAGACGGTAGCCTCCAGCGCTTTCTCGCGAAGCATCTGAACGTCGAGATCGGGCTCGCGCTGCGAACTGACCGCTGGGCCGGCGCGGACTACTGGCAAGACAACGAGACCCCGTTGGCGCTGGATGCGCTGATAGACCGCTGCGAGGTCGTCACAGTCGGTATCGACGGCGGTGGCTTGGATGATCTGCTGGGCTTGTACGCCATCGGCCGCGAGAGCGGCACGGGGCGCAAACTCGGATGGGGCCATGCGTGGTGCGCCGAGATAGCCCTACAGCGCCGCGAACAGATCGCACCGACCTTGCGGGGCTTCGAGTCCGAAGGCGATCTAACCATCGTGCCGAGTGTCGGGCCGGATATCGAGCAGCTCGCGGCGATGTGCGCGAAGGTTCAGGCGTCGAATAAGTTATATCAAATCGGCTGTGATCCGGCCGGTATCGGACAGATCGTTGAAGCAATCCAGAATGCCGGCGTGCCGAGCGACAAGATCATCGGAATCAGTCAGGGCTGGAAGTTAGGCAGTGCAATCAGCACGGCTGAAAGATGGCTGGCCGATGGGTCATTCATACCAGCCGATCAGGGGCTTATGCGCTGGGCGGTCAGTAACGCCCGTGTTGAGCCGAGGGCCAACTCAATCTTGATAACAAAGCAGGCCAGCGGACGCGGAAAGATCGATCCTTTAATGGCTCTATTCGACGCGACTGCAATAATGGCCCTGAATCCCGAATCAATGTCAAAAACGCTTGCCCTTTTTACTTTGTAACGTGGTAAACTGTAAGCATGTACAACCGTCTGTATTCGACGATTCACGTTAAGGCCGTTGACGGCGATAGCTGGAGCTTTACCGGCATCGCCTCGACGCCGACGCCTGACCGGATGCGAGATACCGTTGACCCCAAGGGCGCGCAGTTCACATTGCCAATCCCGTTGTTGTGGCAGCACGATCACGGCGCACCGATAGGTCACGTTGATACGGCAACGTTTACCGACTCCGGTATCGAGATCAGCGCCAGCATCCAGCGACCCACCGACGACATGCCGAACGGCCTAACCGGCCGCTTGCAGGAAGCCTGGGCGAGCATCAAGAGCGGCCTTGTCCGTGGCTTGTCGATCGGTTTCGTGCCGAAGGAATGGCAGCCTCGCGAGGGTGGCGGCATGGCTATTTCCGCTTGGGACTGGCTTGAGCTCTCAGCCGTGACGATCCCGGCGAACCAAGACGCCTCGATCCAGACGATCAAGACCCTTTCGGCGTCAACGCCGACGCCTATCACAACGCCGCATCGCGGCTTCTCTCTCCGAAAGACGCATTTTATTTTGCGTAACAGTTGAAGAGTTGTTCACAACTTCACAGGTAACAGACCATGGGTTTAGCCGAGCAGATCAATCAGTACCGAGATTCTCGTAAGGCCGCGTTCAAGAAGCAGGTCGAGCTGACCGACAAGGCGGCGAATGAAGAGCGCAGCCTTTCGTCGGACGAACAGGAAAGCGTTGACGAGCTACAGACCGAGATCGAGCAGATCGATTCCGACGTGGCACGACTCGAAAAGATGCTGGCCACTGAACAGGCCAACGCCGAGCCGGTAGACAAGACGCAGCCGGGTACGCAGTTCCGTACTGCCCGAAACACACAGAAGCTCGACAAGGGCATCGTGTTCGCTCGTGCGGCCCGCTGTCTGGCACTCGGCAGCATGGAGCACCGTAGCGCGCTGGAGATCGCACGCGAGCGTTACAACGACCGCGACGACGTGCTCGCCACGACCAAGAGTCTTATGACCAAGGCGGCGGTCGAACCGGCCACGACCGGCAACGCGACTTGGGCGGGCAATCTGGTATCCGACGAAGGCGCGGCGTTTGCCGACTTCATCGATTATCTGCGCCCCCGCACGATCATCGGCCAGTTCGGCACGGACGGACGGCCGGCACTGCGCAATGTCCCGTTCCGCGCCCCGCTGGTCGGTCAGACGAACGGCGGTTCGGCGGGCTGGGTCGGCGAAGCGAAAGCCAAGCCGGTGACGAGTTTCGGATTCTCCCGCACGACTCTGGCACCGCTGAAAGCCGCATCGATCGCTGTGGCTTCGATGGAAGTCGTGCGCGATTCCAGCCCGGCTGCCGATGCGCTGATTCGCGACAGCCTGGCCGACGCACTGGCTGAACGCCTCGACCGTGACTTCATCGATCCGGCCAATGCCGGCACCGCCGACGTGAAGCCGGCCTCGATCACCAACGGCGTAACAGGCACGACTGCAAGCGGCACCGATGTAAATGGTGTGCTCGCGGATCTGAAGGCCATGTATCAGACCTTCATTGCGGCCAACAACGCGCCGACTTCGGGCGTGTTCATCATGGACGGCACCACGGCGCTGGCGCTGAGCCTGATGCTCAATGCCTACGATCAGCCCGCTTTCCCCGGCATGACCATGCAGGGCGGCATTCTTTCGGGCTTGCCGGCGATCGTTTCCAACTATGTCCCGCTGAGCAAGACGACTGCACCGGTCGAGCACCAGATCTTTCTGGTGAATGCATCGGACATCTACTACGCGACCGAAGGCGGCGTGGACGTGTCCATGAGCACCGAGGCCAGCCTCGAGATGGACGACGCCCCGACGGGCAGCGGATCGCTGGTCAGCCTGTGGCAGCAGAACCTTGTCGGCTTCCGGGTCGAGCAGACGGTGAACTGGGCCAAGCGGCGCGATAACGTCGTGGCTCGCATCAAGGGTGCAACCTACGGCGGCTAATGATGCGGATTTTTCGCACCAAGGCCGCGACCGATCAGCCTTCGGGGTTCAACTCCGGGGGCTGGCGTCGCATCCTGGAGCCGTTCAGCGGCGCCTGGCAGCGCAATGTCGAGGTGCAGCAGGACGCGCTGGTTACGTCCAGCCCGACGCTGTTCGCCTGCCTTGATCGGATCAGCTCCGACGTGGGCAAGCTCCCGTGGCGCGTCAAGCAGAACGACAGCCACGGCATTCCGCGAACGGTCGATATTCCGGCGAACGCCAAGGCCCTAGAGTACCCCAACGACTACCAGACGCCCGATGCTTTCCGCCGGGCGTGGATTCTGTCGAAGCTCCAGCACGGCAATGCGCTGATCCTGAAAGCCGCCGGCCAGATGTTCGTTCTTGATTGGGCGAACGTCCAGCCGCTTATCAGCGAGTCGGGCAGCGTGTTCTATCGGCTCAGCCTGGGCAGCAAGCAGAACCTTCTGCCCGAAGCCTTTGGCGATGGCCAGATCACCATCCCCGCAAGCGATGTGATCCACGATCGCGGGCCATGCCTGTATCACCAACTGATTGGCGTACCGCCGGTTACAGCGGCCTACTGGACGGCACTCAAGTCCTATCACATCACCCGGAACAACGCGGAGCTATTCAGCAACGGCTCGGTGCTGGGCGGCCTGTTGACCGTGCCCGCCGGCTTGTCCGACGAAGACGCCAAGGCGCTCAAGGATTATTGGCAAAACACCAAGCCCACCGATACGCGAGTGGTCGGTGCCGATGCGAAATACACGCCCTTCGGCAGCAAAGCGGTCGATTCGCAGGTAGTCGAGCAGCTTCAGCTATCGGATAAATCGATCTGCCAGCCGTTCGGCATTCCGCCGTTCATCGTCGGCGCTGAATCTCTGCCGTCCGGTCAGAAGCCCGCCGAGTACATGCGCAGCTATTTCGTGCTCGGCCTGCAGCAGCACGTCAACGCCATGGAGACGCTGCTGACACGGGCACTGAACCTGCCACGCGGGCAATACATCCAGCTCGACACCGATCAGCTGCTACGCATGGATCAGGGCCGCCGTGCTGAGGTCTACGGGCGTCTGGTCACGGATGGGATCTATAGCCGCAACGAAGCTCGTGCGCAGTTCGACTTGCCTCCGGTGAAAGGTGGTGACCAGCTACTCGTTCAGCAGCAGGACGTGCCGCTGTCCCGCGTGGGGGTGAACGATGCCTAGCCTCATCACGGCCGATGAAGCCAAAGAGCATCTGCGCCTCGACGATGCGGATATGCCCTGGCTGAACATGGCGATCCCAACCGTGGAGAACGCCGTCATTCTCTGGTGCGGCGCCGAATCCCGACTCTATGACGCCAACGGCGAACTGCACGAATGCGTTCGGCTGGCCGTGCTGGTCGAGCTGGCGCGTCAGTACATCCAGCGTGAAGGCCCGCAACAGAAGAATCAGATCGACTGGTTCATGAACGGCTATTCGCTTGGTCCCGGCGCCACGGCGCTACTCCAGCCGTTGCGCTGCCCGAGGATCGCGTGATGCAGGTATCGGCCGGCCAACTACGCCACAAGATCACCTTGCAGGCCCGCCAGGAGACGCGCAGCGACTACGGCGAGGTCACGCTCGACTGGGCCGAAGTTGCGAGCGTATGGGCGCACGTAGCGCCTCAGTCCGGCCGTGAATACTTCGCCGCACAGCAGGTGCAGTCCGAGGTCTCCACGCGAGTAACGATCCGCTATCGCGACGACGTGGACGCCACCATGCGAGTCACGCATCGCGGCAAGACCTACGACATCGAGGCGGTGCTGCCCGACGATGGATCGGGTTTCGATCATCTCACGCTCATGTGCGCCGAGGTGAAGACGTGATCGAGAACATCACCGCACTTTTGCAGGCCGATGCGGCACTCGCGATGTATATCGACGACCGCATCTACATGATGACCGCGCCCCAGAACGCCGCCGAGCCGTTTGTCGTTTGGCAGCCGATCAGCAATGTGGCTTACAACTCGCTTTCCGACGCGCCCGACAGCGACCAGCAGCGCATACAGATCGACGTGTACGCCGCTGATCCCGTGATTGCCCGCGAGGCCATGTGGACGGCCCGCAACTACGTGGAGCGCTATCACAGCGTTATCGACGGCCCGCTGGCGATGGGCCGCGACCCCGATACGTTCCTGTCGCGTTACAGCATGGATTGCAGCGTCTTCCACCGACGGGCGCCGCATGCGCCTGCCGTGGCGATCGTATCCAACGGGGTACTGAACTGATGGCCAGGGAACGCATAGAAGGATTGGACGGCGTGCTGGCCAAGCTCAAAAGCCTGGAAGGCAAGGCGGCCAAGAAGATCGTGCGCCACAGCCTGCGTGCCGGTGCGAAGCCCTTGCGTAACGAGATGAAGCGTAACGCGCGCAAGTTCGATGATCCGGCAACCAGCGAGGCCGTCTACAAGCAGATCGCCACGCGCTCTATTCCGAAGCGGACATTGAAACGGTTCGACTTCGACGAAGGCGTAAGCACAGGCGTGAAGGACTCCAAACCCGGCCAGCCATATCACTACGGGCTCTTTCTGGAGCGTGGCACGGCCCATATGCGGGCGCAGCCTTTTATCCGCAACAGCGCGGATAACACCCGGACCGAAGTTTTCACTGCCGTTTCTGCCGACTTATGGGACGGCATCACCAAGCAAGTATCAGCCAAAGGTAAGTAAGCATGGCCATTGCAGCACAGAAAACCGCACTGTTCGTGAACGTGGACGGCACCGTGACCAAGATCGGTCATCCAACGTCCATCTCGGGCGGCGGCGCCACCAATGAATCGATTGAGACCACGAGCCTCGACGACACCGATCGCACCTATGTGAAGGGTCTCTCCACGCCCAGCGAGATCACCTTCGACGTGCGCTTCGACCCGAGTGACGCCAGCCACATCACGCTTCGGGATCTCCAGAAGACCGGCGACACCAAGCAGTGGGCGATTGGTTTCTCCGACGGTACGGATGCGCCGACGTTCAGCGAAGGCTGGGCGTTCACCGATCGCTCGAATATCACCTTCGAGGGCTTTGTCACGTCGCTGGAGTTCGACTTCTCCATGAATGACGTGGTGACCGCATCGGTCGGCGTTCAGGTCAGCGGCCGGCCGCAGGTCGAGGCCAAGGCATGAAGAGCATTCGCGAGATCACCGAATCGGGCGGGATTATCAGCGCTGATCTGGTCAAGCGCTCCGGTACGTGGCATCACGGCGGCGACGAGCACGAAGTCGAGTTCTATGTCCGGCGTCTGGCTTTTGGCGATATCGATCGCGTGTACAACCGCGACAACCCGGATGCCAGCCAGTCCGCCGAGCTAATCAGCATGGCGATCCGGCTCGGCGATGACGGCGACGAAGCCTTGACCTATGAACAGGCATACCAGCTGAACGCCGGTTTGGCGATGCTGTTTTCCGACCATGTGATGCGAGTTAATGGCGTCGGCGATGAAGAGGCCAGCACCGACCCAAAAGCATCACCCCGTCCGGCGAATTCTGGTTCGAAATCGCGAAGGTCTTCGGCTGCCCGATCGCAGAAGCCAAGCAACGTCTGACGTACCGCGAGGCACTGCAATGGATGGCGTATCGCACCAAGACCGGACCGCTGGACGCGGGCAGCAAGCTGGAGGGCCATCTAGCCACCGTGCAAGCGCTGATCGTGCAGGCCATGGGTGGCAAGTCGCAGCCGGCGGACTTCCTATACGGCGCCGAGCCTGAGCAGAGCGAGGAAGGCATCGACATGAAGCAAGTAATCGCGGCATTCCAATCGATCGGTGAGCTGTAATGCCGAGCGGCTCTCTCGGCACGCTGAGCGTCGATCTGGTCGCCAAAACCGGTGGCTTCGACCGGAACCTCGACCAAGCGCAGAAGCGCACGGAGACGTTCGACCGCAAGATGCGGCGTTTCTCGCGCAACATGAACCGGCACTTCAGCGATATTGCACGGTCGGCCACACAGCTTGCAGCCGGTCTAACGGGCGTAAGTGTCGCTGTCGGCGCAGTGATGAAAAGCCAGGCGGATATGGTCAAGCGGGCGAACGAATCCGCGCAGGCGCTAGATATCGCGACCGGACAGCTTCAGGCGTTCCAGTTCGCCACGGGCAAGGTCGGCATCGAGTCGGATAAGGCTGCCGATATTCTCAAGGATCTGAGCGACAAGATCGGCGACGTAGCGCTGACGGGCGGCGGTGAACTAGCCGATCCGCTGGAAAAGCTCGGCCTGTCCGCTGACAACCTCATCAAGCTGAAGCCGGTCGAGATGCTGACCGAGATCGGTAACGCGATCAGCGGCCTACCCGCAGCCGCACAGGTCAACATCCTCGAATCAATGGCCGACGAAGGGTCACGTCTCCGGCCGCTGTTGAAGGACAACGCCGAGTTGCTCCGGCTCTATACCCAACGGGCACGCGAGCTGAATCTTGCCAACAGCGAGATCGACGTTCAGAAAATTCTCCAGTTCTGGCAGGCATGGGATCGCGTTGCGGACGCCATCAAAGGTCTGGCCCGCACGGCCACGATCGAGCTTGCGCCGGCATTGTCAGATGCCGCCGACGAGATGCAGCGGTTCATCAAGCGCTCGGGCGAAACAGGCAAGATCAAGAGCTTTTTCGATTCCCTGCGCGAACGGCTTGCCGATATCAAAAACACCCTAGGCGATATCGCCAAGTTCGGCAGCAACGCGCTGATTGCCCGGCTGTTCGGTATCACGACGGCCACCGTCACCGGAACGGCACAGATGGCCGGCTCAACGTCCGGTATGGGCCGCAGGCTGCAAAGCGGCAACCCGACCGACGAAGACCTCGCTAGTCTCTCCAAGGAGCGCTTAGCCGCTCTCAGGCAGATGTATGAAGAACGCGGACGGGCCAGCACACAGCGCGCGACGCAGTACCCGCTTGGGTCAGACCTGAACGAAGCGAACCAAAAGGCTGCCGATAAATATTGGCAGGCCGCGATGATGATCGACCGGGCCATGAACAAAGGCCCGTTGAAGATCGATATCACTCGATCGGCCAATGAGCCCGGCACGCAGGACGAAACGGCCAGCAAGTCGACTCAAAGAAACGTCCCAGATCGCACTGTGCCGGCGGGCATTACCGAAGCCGAGCAGCGCCATCTTGAGGCGATGCAGAAGTCGCAGGACAAATACCGCGAATGGCTCGATTTGCAGGAGCAGCGCAAGCAAGGCGTTGACGACCTGATCCAGCAGTTCGGAAGCCGAGAGCAGGCAGCACAGAGCTGGTATCAGGCACAGGTGACACGGATTCGAAGCCTTGTTGGTGAGAACCAGCTCGCTGACGAAATGATCGCCAACGCGCATGCACAGATGGTCGAGCGCATGAACGCTGATACCGATCGGATGAGCGTGTTCGCTACTCGCGCGGGAGAGAACATTCAGGATCAGCTTGGACGCACGGTAAGCCAGACGCTACGGGGTGAGTTCGACGGCATCCTCGCGAGCTGGGGCGACATGCTCATGGAGATGGTGGCGCAGGCTCAGGCCGCCCAGCTCTCGCGTGCGCTACTAGGCAATAACTTCGAGAAAGACGGCAAGTTCGGCGGCCTCATTGGCGCCGGTATCAAGACCATCGGTGGCATGTTTGGCGGTGGTGGCGTCAGTTCGGCCAGCGCCGGCCAGTCGCTAGCGGATGCGGGTATCGGCGGTTCGAGCTTCGGCGTTCCATCGTTCGGCGGATTCTTTGCCAAGGGCGGCAATCCGCCTATCGGGAAAGGTTCGATCGTCGGCGAGAACGGCCCGGAGCTGATCGTACCGCGCACGCCGACAACGGTTATCCCGAATCATGCGCTGGGCCAAAGCCAGGCGCCGCAGAACAACATCACCATCGAGACAGCGCCGGGCTTGGAAGCTGTACAGACACAGAATCAGCCGAACCAGACCGGCGGTATGGATATCAACTTCATCATCAAAGCTGTCGAAACGAACTTTCTGCACGATCTAGAAGTGCGCGGCAAGCAAAGTCAGGGACTTAAGCGAACTTTCCCAGCGCTACAGCACAGAGGCAGTTAGCAAGTTTCAGCGTGTTTAGAGGGCTGCCGTCGCCCGAGCGCAAGCTCTAGGACGGACGCGGATTAGTCGGAGAGTGCCGCGCATAAGCAAAACCCCGACGGCTGGCAGCGGTTTTAGCCTGCGGGCGATCCTCCTGACCGCGTGGCCAGCACTAAGCCTGGGGCAAGGCCCCGGGCTTTTTTTACTTACCGGCGGATTTAAGGCGTGTAGGGGCCAGTTCGTCTTTCAGTCGCGCAATAAAAACCCCGGTTGGCTTGCTGTCGCCTTCCGGGGTCTGCTGCCGTCTCCGGCAGTCTCTCTTGCCCGATTTACCGGGAACATCGACATGATCGCGCTAACTAGCACTGGCGTCAAGATCAAGCGCATAGCGAAGACATTGGCGGATCGATTGCCAATCATCGCGAGTCAACATCCCGCTCGTGTAGAGACGTTTCCCGTTTGCCTGTCTAATCAAAACTCTGTCTAACCGATCAAGCGAAACAGTATTCAACATGTCGCACTTAGCCCACGTTTGCTTGCGTCCAAGTTGTCCCGGCAGTGACTTAGGGTCGATCTGATGGTGATACGGCTCTACCGGGGTCGGAGGCGTTGTGCTGAGCGGGACCACTGTGTACAAGGGTGACCCTTGGCGACGGCGCGGCGACACAATAACGACTGGCCGTTTTTTCACCATCTCGGGAGCCTTGAAGCCCGTACTGAAGTCGCAGATTAAGACCGTGCCTTGGTCTGGGTGAAACATTAATGTCATGGCGACGAAGCTTAAGACGAGACTTCGCAGCCCGCAATTGCTGATTAGACCAAGCGCTATACCCGGCCCGTCGCGCTACCAGTGGCACGCTTTGCGAAGCGGTTTGATCGACTCCTCTAGTCCGCCGATATTGAAGGTGGTCATCACTGGGTTTTCGCCGTAGGGCGTGATCTGCACCAAGAGCTTCTTGTGCTGGAACAACTTTTTCGTGAATTGGATATCGTTACCGCGATAGAAAACGGATTGATTGTTCGTCGATATCGACCAAGTGCGCGTTTCGGCTTTCTCTTTATCTAGCCTAGTCAGCATTTGCGTCTCATCGAGACCAAGGTATAGCTGCCACGAAACGATTACTTCGGTCGTGTTTCTCAGGCATCGCACCCATAGCGTAGGCCGTGTTTGTCCAAAGCGCCCTGGCACGGCTTCGGTGGCGGCAACGGTCAGGTAAACGTTTGTCGAATCATCTATGGGCGACGTTTCGGTGTGTACCCGCCAATCCCCTTCGCTATTTTCTACGGTCTGCTTCGGAGCGTCGACTCCTAGCGACTTGGCTAGATTGTCGTAGCAGATCAAGCGCTCCGCGTCGGCACTCTCTGCTGCGCATGCCGCGATGTCTTTAGTTGGCTCCGCAAAAGCAGGAATAGCGAGCGCTAAGAATGCGCTCCAAACGATCGTACTCATGCCCCTGCGCATATTCCCCCCTAAGCGCTAGCGTTATAGCTAGCGAAGAATTTGCACAGGGCTGAAGCGGGCGTCAACAAAAAGCCCCGCGCTATGCGGGGCCGTGTAGGTCAACAACCTAGGCTGTCACCAGGTCACGTTTAGCTTCTGTTTCGATTTCTTCCATGTCCTCGCGCTGACATAGAGCGACCATCGTTCGCGTGTTGAAGGTCTCTATCAAGTCGGCTAAATGGCGCAGGTTTTGCGGATCATCCTTTGCGCATTCAGCAGCGCTCGCATATGCGACCGCCAATTCCCGGTCCTCACGAATACTGCGTAGAAATTCGCTACCGGATATAGTCATGGTGAGCAGCGCAATCCGCCTGTTTAGTCCCATTCCTTGAGCGTTCTTCTCGATCCTGTCGACCAACTCGCGTGTGAGCGCGGCAGGGGCGTTCTCGATTTCGTCGAAAATGAAATCAGTGAACTCGTCGTGATCCATGTTCGAGATGGTTTCGTCACTCATCGCTCATGCTCCGTGTTTCGTTGAATAGTAGGTGGTCGAGGGCTTCAACAGCGCACACGAAGTCGCGCCCCGCCGTATTGGGTATTCCGGCGGACCCTCGACCATAGAACTTGGATGCTTCATAACTTCGTGTCTGGCTGTTGAAGGCCAGGACCGAAGATGCCCCCGCTTATCGTTGGCGTCAAGCGCGAGCCAACTCGCTAGACCATCGCCTCGCTACACCGCCGGTATATCGCATCACTTGCCAGGCGGACGCGGCGTTGAGCCTCTAACCACACGTAAGCATTGACTATAGAGCTCAAAGTAGTCGTCGCGCGTGCGAAGGGTTTCGTCACCGCTATAACCGAGCGAGCTAGCGATCTTATCCATTAGATCGTACGCGACACGCTCTTTAATATCGCCAGCCCGAACGGGTTTTTCGTCAGCCATTTCATCTCCTTACTTCTCTATAATTGACTGCGAGTTAAGAATGCCACGGATCGTGCAGTAATCGAACCGCCGTCAATTTCGAACCCCGACTTGGCTGGGGGCACGAGTGGGGGCATCGGTAATTGCCGCAGGTAGAAGCTGCGCATAATCAGCCCTGTATAGACCACAATGATTCCGGGCCTGGCCTCCATATCGTCTGCGGTACCCCATACCGATCGAAAGCCCGTTTACGCGGGCTTTTTTGTGCCCGGCGTTTTCGCCGCGAGGCGTGGCCACGGCGTTTTACGGTGCGAATGCCACCGGTCTGACGATAAAAATACGTCGGCCGATCCAGTCCGTATGAAAATGTCCTAGGATAGGCACCGCGCCACAACCGCAATGCGGCGTTAGAAAGACGGGGCTTCAGGCTTGCCTGGGTAAGTCGATATCCTACAGGCACACTGCAACGATATTGGTGACTGCGTCTGCCGTTTTGGCAGGCTTGTTGCGGGGCATTGGAGACGGGGGCATGACCACACTGACGAGCGCGCACTGCGCATCGTTCGACGATGTACGCCAACGCATGGCTGCACGTTCATGAGCGCGCCGCGCGATATTGCCGAATACGCGCCGACACCCACGCAGCAGGGTATGATCCTGCAGGCGATCGCCGCGCCGGACTCGCCGGTCAACGTCGAACAGTTCGTCGTTCGCGTGCAGGGCGGCTTCGATCCGGATCGGTTCGCGGCGGCCTGGCGTCGGCTCATCGAGCGTCACGAAACCCTGCGTGCCCGCTACAGCTGGCAGGTAGACGGCAGCGCCCGCTGTATCATTCAGGACAGTGCCACGCTGTCGGTGCAGGTACACGACGCGCGCGACTGGTCGGCGGCTGAAATCGACGCGTTCGTGGAAACCGATTTCCATACGCCGATCGATCTGTCGGCGGCGCCGATGTTTCGCTTTGCCTGCCTGAACCTGGGCGACGGCGAATGGCGGTTGCTGTGGTCCTTTCATCATCTGGTGATGGATGGTCGCAGCGTTGTGCTTGCCATCGACGAGTTCTTCGCCTATTACGATGCGTTTTCGCGCGGTGACGAGGCGCCGACGCTGGAGCTGCCGCAGCCGCCGCGCCGCCTGTTCGAATGGCATGCCGCCCGTAATGGCGAGGCCGATCGACAGTTCTGGCGCGAGTATCTGAACGGGGTGCCCAATGCACCGCTGTTAACCAGTCTCTATAGCAAGGCGCCGCCGAATGCCGCGATTGCGCCGCGTTCAGAACGGGCCGTGGCTTATTTGAGTCGCGAGACGACGGCGCGCCTGAGCGCGCTGGTGGGCGAACGCGGCATCGGCTGGTCGGCGCTGGTGGAATCGCTCTGGGCGATTCTGTTGTGGCGTCATACGGGCGCCACCGATCTGACTTTCGGCGTGACCCGCTCCGGCCGCCAGGGCGGTCTGCCTGACCCCAAGCGCATGATCGCGCTGTTAATCAATACCACGCCTACGCGCGCAAGCCTGGGCGCGGACGTGACATTGCGGGATTTTCTGCGCGCGCGCCGCCAGGATCAGCGTTTAACGCATGCGCATCAGCATCTGGGCCTGCTGGGCATTCAGCGCGCCTCGGGCACCGGCCGCGGGTCGATGGACTCGATCGTCATCTACGATCATCAAACCATCGACGCCGCCGTCGCGCGGTACAAGCGGGGTCACCACTGGCAGTTCGACCTACGCGGCCATACCGGCTATCCGCTTGCATTGTTTGCCTATGGTGGTGAGCGCCTTACCCTCGACCTGAGCTACGACCCGGCCCATTTCGACGCGGACACCGCCAACCGACTGGTCGAGCGTCTCGTGCGACTGGCCGAGGCTGCCGGCGAGCAGGGCGGCGATGCCCCGCTGGCCGCGCTGGACTGGCTCGCGCCCGGCGATCGGGAGCGACTGGTTACCCACTGGCAGCCGCAACCCACGCCATTGCCGGCCGAACGCAGTATCGACGAAGCCGTGGCCGGGCGGGCCCGGGCAGAGCCTCAGCGTATCGCGCTTTGCTGCGAAGACCGCGAGCTGAGTTACGCCGCGCTCGACGCCGGCATCGATGCGCTCGTGGCGCGGCTGGTTCAGCGCGGGGTCAAGCCACGCGATCATGTCGCCATCTTTCTGCCGCGCTCCGAGCACCTGGTGATCGCGGCTCTGGCGGTACAACGCCTGGGCGCGGCTTATGTACCCTGCGATCCGACCCATCCCAGCTCACGCCTGGCACGGGTGTTCGATGTGGCGCGACCGGTGTGCGTAATCACCCAGGGCGCGGTCGCCGGGGCGTTGCCGGACAACGCGCCGGCGCGCGTCGATATCGACGTCGAGGCGCAGGGCAGCGCGCCGAATCCGACACCGGCGCGGGTGGCGGTCAAGCCCGATGACACCGCCTATGTGATCTTCACCTCCGGCTCGAGCGGCCAGCCCAAGGGCGTGGTGCTCACCCACGCCAACGTCATGAACTTCCTGCAGTCGATGATCGAGCGTCCGGGCATCTTTCGCGATGATTGCCTGCTCGCGGTGACGACGCTGTCCTTCGATATCGCGGTGCTCGAACTGTTCGCCCCGCTGCTGGTGGGCGCGCGCGTGGTGATTGCGCGTGATCCGGACATATTCGACGGTCTGCGCCTGGCACGGCTGATCGAGACCAACGGCGTGAATCGACTGCAGGCCACGCCCTCGACATGGCGACTGTTGCGCCTGGCGGACTGGGCGGCGCCAGACGGATTTACCGCGATGGTGGGCGGCGAGCCCATGGATGCGGTGCTGGCGCGCGATCTGCTGACCAGTGCGACCGGCGAGTTCGCGCTATGGAACATGTACGGACCGACGGAGACAACCGTGTGGTCGACCTGCGAACGTGTTCTGGACAGCGAGGACATCGGTATCGGCCGGCCCATCGCCAATACGCGCTGTCACGTCGTCGATGCCCGGGGCGCGCTGGTCGCGCCGGGCGTCGTCGGCGAGCTCTACATCGGCGGAACAGGGGTGGCCGCGGGCTATCTCGACGATCCCGAGCGGACTGCGGCCGCGTTCATCAATTGGTCGCCCGGCGACGGCATCGCCCCCGAACGCACCTATCGAACCGGCGATCTGGCGCGCTGGGACGTAGACGCCGACGGCCGGGGGCGGCTGAAATGTCTGGGGCGTAGCGACGACCAGATCAAGATCCGCGGCCACCGTATCGAGCCCGGCGAAATCGAGACCGCGCTTACCGCACATGCCAGCGTTGCCCAGGCAGTGGTGCGATTGGTGGGCGACCCGGCCCCGCGGCTGGTTGCCTACGTTCGCTTGAAAACGGCCTTCGACGAAGACGCACTGCGCGCGCACGTGAGCGCGCGCCTGCCGTCGGTGATGTGTCCGAACGTTTATATGCCGATGGATTCGTTTCCATTGACCGCGAACGGCAAGGTCGACCGGCGCAGCCTGCCGTTGCCGGATCTGGCCCTGGATTCGGCCAGCGCGCGCAGCTATATCGCGCCGCGTAGCGAGATCGAAAAGACGCTCGCCGAAATCTGGACCGAGGTCACCGGCGTGCCGCGCCCCGGCATCGACGACAGCTTCTTCGATATCGGCGGCGATTCGCTGTCCTTGGTGGTTGCCCGCGGTCGTATCGCCCAGACCTACGGCGAGGCGCCGTCGATTGCCGAACTGTTCCAGTACGCGACCATCCGCAAGCTCGGCGAGCGCCTGGCCAGCGCCACGACACCCCCGGCCGCTGCCGAGGCGCCCGCCAAGACGGCCGTTCACGAGCAGCTGCCGACCGCGGACCGGCGTATCGCGATCGTGGGCATGGCCGGACGTTTTCCCGGCGCGGGCGATACCGATACGTTCTGGGCGAATCTTGTGGCCGGTGTGGAATCGATCACCCATTTCGACGCCGATGCGCTTCGCCCCCACGAGCCCGATATCGACGCGTTGTTCTCGCAGCCCGGTTTCGTTGCCGCCCGTGGCGTGCTCGACGATATCGAATACTTCGACGCGGCGTTTTTCGGCATCACCCCGCGCGAAGCCTCGTTGATCGATCCGCAGCAACGGCTGTGGCTCGAAACCGCGTGGACGGCGCTCGAACAGGCCGGCGTCGACCCGACCCGCGACGGCGCGCATGCCGGCGTGTTCGCCGGCGCCGGCTATCTGGAACCGTATCTGCTCCATAACATCCTGCACGACCGCGCCGCGATCGAGGATCAGGTGCGCATTCGCGGGGTGGAAAGCTTTACCGCCATGGTGTCCAACGACAAGGACTACCTGCCCACCCGTACCGCCTACAAATTCGGCCTGACCGGCCCGGCGCTCAATATTCAGACTGCCTGTTCTACCGGTCTGGTCGCAGTTCATCAGGCCTGCATGAGCCTTTTGGCGGGTGAATCGCGCCTGGCCATCGCCGGCGGCGTGTCCATTGGTCTGCCGCAGGCGCAGGGCTATTTCGCCCAGGAAGGCGGCATGGCCTCCCAGGACGGACATGTACGCACCTTCGACGAGGGCGCCTGCGGGACGGTGTTCTCCAGCGGCCTGGGCGCACTGGTGCTCAAGCGCTATGACGATGCCGTCGCCGATGGCAGCGAAATTCTGGCCGTGATTCGTGGCAGCGCCATCAACAACGACGGCGCCGCCAAGATGAGTTTCACCGCGCCGAGCCCGGCCGGCCAGGCGGCGGTGGTGCATGCGGCACAGCGGGCGGCCGGGGTCAGCCCCGACGACATCGGCTATATCGAGGCGCATGGCACGGGCACGCCGCTGGGCGATCCGATCGAGGTGGAAGGGCTGGCCATGGCCTGGCGCAGCGGCGGCGCCAAGGGCGCGCCGGTATGGCTGGGCTCGGTCAAGCCCAACGTCGGCCATCTCGATTCCGCGGCCGGCGTCGCTGGCCTGGTTAAAACCGTGCATGCCGTTCGCGAAGGCCGACTGCCCGCGACGCTGCACTACAGGCGGCCCAATCCGCGTATCGATTTCGCATCGACCGCGTTCAAGGTGGTCGAACAGCTCACGCCCTGGCCATCGCAGCCCGAGCGCCCGCGTGTTGCCGGCGTGTCGTCGTTCGGCGTCGGCGGCACCAACGCCCACGTGATCGTTGCCGAAGCCCCGCCGCGTGCGGCCAGCCACGCGCCGCCACGCGAGCCGCAGCTGCTGGTGCTTTCCGCACGTACGCCCACGGCACTGGCGGCGCGCTGCACCGCGCTGGCCGAGTGGCTGAACCGGCACCCCGAGGCGATGCTCGCCGATGTGGCCTGGACGCTGGCCGTTGGCCGTGCCGCGATGAGTCATCGTATTTCGATCGTGGCCACAACGGTCGCCGAGGCGGCCCAGGCGCTGGCCGGCGCGGCGCGGCGCAGTGCGAACCAGCCTGCCACCGAAGCCGACGCGCCGCCGCTGGCGTTCGTGTTTCCGGGGCAGGGCGCACAGTACCCGGGCATGGGGCGTGCGCTCTATGAAACGCCGGGCGTATTCCGCGACAGCATAGACCGACTGGCCGGGCAGCTGGAGCAGCCTCTCGGTCTCGATATCCGGACACTGATTACCCCCGAGCCGGCGGCGCTCGAGACCGCGGCGCAGCGCCTCAACGATACCGCCATTACCCAGCCGGCGATCTTCACCATCGAACTGGCATTGGCTTATCAATGGCGAGCCTGGGGTGTGGAGCCCGATATGCTGGTGGGCCACAGCGTGGGCGAATTCGCCGCGGCCGTGCTCGCGGGCGTATTCAGCGAAGACGATGCCTGTCAGCTCATTGCCACGCGTGCGCGGCTAATGGCGGATCAGGCGCCGGGCGCCATGCTGGCGGTGCATGCAGCCGCCGATAAACTCGAGGCATACCTCGATGACAGGGTCGAGGTCAGCGCCATCAATGCCCCCGAGCTGTGCGTGGTTTCCGGCACGCACGCCGCGATCGATACGCTCGCGCAGCGCCTCGACAACGCCGACATACGCAATACCCGGCTCGCCACCTCACATGCATTCCACAGCCGTGCAATGGCCGCGGCCATGGCGCCTCTGAAAGCCGCGGTCGCCGCGATCACCCGGTCCCCGGCACGCCGGCCGGTGGTATCGACGCTGACCGGCGCGCTGCTGGCCGACGACGATATGTGCGCACCCGACTACTGGTCGCGCCAGATGCGCCAGGCAGTACGCTTCGCGCCCGCGATCGAAACCGCCCATCGACAGCTCGAGCCGGTGTTTGTCGAATGCGGGCCCGGCGGCCAGCTCACGGCAGCAATTGGCCAGCAGAACGGCACGGGGTCGCCGTTGTCGGCCGTGCCCAGCCAGGGGGGGCCGCGCGACGACACCCCAGCCGATGTGGCCCTGCTCAAGGCCCTTGGCGCGCTGTGGCAGATGGGTGTGACCCCGGACTGGGCCGGCGTGTTCGGCCACGGGCAATCACCGCGCCAACGCCTGCATCTGCCGACCTATCCGTTTGAACGCAAGCGCTACTGGATCGATCCGCCGCAGCGCGGATCGCAGCACACCGCGCCGCCGGCGGCTGCCGACAGCTTGCCCATCTCCTCCAACGAGACCGTCATGCCCGTACCCGATCGCGTACCCGAACTGCGTGCGCGCCTGCGCACGCTGTTCCATGACCTTTCCGGCATCGATATTGACCAGGAACTCGCCGGGCGTACCTTTGCCGGGCTCGGCATGGACTCGATGTTCCTGACCCAGGCAGCGGCCGAAATTTCTCGCACGTTTGGCGTCAACGTCCGTTTTCGAGACCTGCTCGAACGCCTGGAAACGCTCGATGCGTTGGCCGTGCATCTGGACACGCAGATGCCGCCGCCCGCTCAGCCGGCGCCGGCGCAGGCTGTACCCGCCCAGCCGACGGCAACACAGCCCACGGCGATGCAGCCAGCCACCGTACCCGGCGCATCGGCGCCTGCGGGACCGCCGCAGCCGGCAGCCTGGACGTCTTCGTCTCAGGCAGCGAACACGCCTGCAGGCAGCGATACCCACCGTATCGTCGAACAGCAGCTGGCGCTGATGCAGCAGCAGCTGGCCCTGCTCGGCGCCGCTCCGGCCGCGACGCCTGTCGCCCAGCCAACACCCGACGTCCCGCCCGCGGCACCAAACCATTCCAGCGGCGACACCGGCACCGCCGTGGCCCTGCACGGCCGCCCCCAGGCCAGCCAGTCGAGCGGGCAGAGGGGCCGGTTCGGGCCTTACAAGCCGGTGGCGATCGGCAGCGCCACGACACTGACCGCCGCCCAGCGTGACTTCATCGCGGCGCTGACCACGCGCCTGAGACAACGCACGCCGTCATCGCGTGCACTGGCCGAAAGCGGGCCGCGCCACATGGCCGATCCGCGGCACGTGGTCGGCTTTCATCGCGACTGGAAGGGACTGACCTACCAGATCGCCATGCAGGCCAGCGAGGGCGCCCGACTCACCGATATCGACGGCAACGACTACATCGACGTCACCATGAGTCTGGGCGTGGCGTTTCTCGGCCACGGGCATCCGGCGGTTCGCCAGGCCGTCCACGCCCAGCTCGATTGCGGTATCGAACTGGGCCCCCAGATGCCCACAGCCCCGCGCGTTGCCGAGCGGCTGTGTCGCTTGACCGGACACGAGCGCGCCACCTTCACCACCACCGGCTCGGAGGCGGTCATGGCCGCTCTGCGCTGTGCCCGTACCATCACTGGTCGGCATACCGTGGTGTATTTCACCGGTGACTACCACGGCACCTTCGACGAAGTCCTGGGCCGTGCCCATGTGACCGGCGATCAGCTGCGTACGCGCCCGGGCGTGCCGGGTGCGGCCCGGCATAGCGTCGACGACGTGATGGTGCTGGACTACGGCACCCAGGAATCGCTATCGATTCTGCGTGAGCACGCCGACCGGCTCGCGGCGGTGCTGGTGGAGCCGGTGCAGAGCCGGCATCCGGATCATCAGCCCGAAGCCTTCGTGAAGGAGCTTCGACGTATCACCGCACAATCCGGCACGGCGTTGATTCTGGACGAGATGATCACCGGATTTCGCTGTGCGCCCGGCGGCATCAACCGGCGCTGGGATATCGGCGCCGACATGTGTACCTACGGCAAGATTCTCGGCGGCGGCATGCCCATTGGCGCGCTGGCCGGCAGCGCCCGCTGGCTGGATGCAATCGACGGCGGGCGCTGGCGCTTCGACGACGACTCCGTGCCCGAAGCAGCCATGACGTTTTTTGCCGGCACCCATGTCCGGCATCCGCTGGCCATGGCGGCCGCCGATGTCGTACTCGACTGGATCGAGACCGATGCCGGCGCGTCCCAGCGGGCGCTGGATGCGGCCACCGCCGGTTTCGCCCAGCGCGTCAATCGGGCGATGGAGGCAGGCGGCGTGCCGCTTCGTATTCGCCATTTTTCGTCCTGGTTCCGTTTCGATACGCCCCCGGACCAGCCTTTGGCCGTGCTGTTGGCGCCGTGGCTGGTCGCACACGGCGTGTACGTCCGCGACGCCGCTCAAAACTGCTTTTTCTCGATCGCCCATACCGAAGACGATATCGCCACCGTGGAACGGGCGATTCTCGACGGCGTGGCGGCGATGGTTGAGGCGGGCGCCTTGCCGGGCGAGCCGGGCGCCTTGGGCGCCCAGCCGGGCGGTCGCAATGCCGCCGATACGCATGGCCTGGCGGTTGGCGAGGCAATGCCCTTGATCGAGGCCCAGCGCGAGATCTGGCTGGCCCAGCAGGTAGACCCCGACGTGGCCGCGGCCTATAACCAGGTGTGTCGCCTGCGGCTGAAAGGCTCGCTCGACCATGTCGCGTTCACGGCTGCCGTCGGGGCAGCCGCTGCGAGGCACGAGGCCCTGTCGCTGCGTTTTACGGCGGACGGCGAAAGCCAGTATCGGGCCGGCGATGCGCGGCTTGTGGATTTGCACTGGGTCGATCAGCGCGATCGCGAGCAGCCCCAGCATGAAGCCGATACCGCGATCGGCGCCATGAGCGATCGCATACTCGACCTATCGGATCCGGGCACCGCGCTGGCCGAAGTGGCAGTGCACCGGGTCGCCGACGATCGCTACGACGTCGGCGTGATGTTGCATCACCTGGTGTGCGACGGCTGGTCGTCGATGCTGTTCTTCCGCGATCTGAGCGCTCTGTACGCGGCCAAACTCGAACACAGAGCGCCGGCGCTGCCCGCCGCGGTGCCGTTCTCACAGCATGTACAGGCACTCGTCGCCCGCGATGCCGGGCCCGATCTGGCCTGGTGGCGCGAGCTCTATGCGAGCCCGCCGCCGCCGCTGAGCCTGCCGACCCGTGGCGCTCGCCCGGTACCACGCCGGGCTGATGGATCGACCCTGCGTCATCGCCTGTCGGACGCGGTGACCGAACGCGTTACCGCCGTTGCCACCGAGCGTTCGATCACCCGCTATGCCGTGACCTTCGCCGCCTTCGCCGCGCTGGTCATGCGCCTGACCGGCCAGCGCGATATCGTGATCGCCATGCCGGTGGCCGGGCAGGTGCTGGAAGGACAGACCGAGCTTTTCGGTCACTGTGTGCAGACGCTGCCGCTACGGCTCACCGCGACCGACAATGCCTCGTTCGCCGATCTGCTCGCCACGGTACGCCGCATGATCAGCGGCGCGAGCGCGCATGCCGGGGCCACCTTCGGTCAGATTCTGCGTGAGGTGCCCGGTCCGCGTGATCCGTCACGCCTGCCGCTGGCCGAGATCGTGTTCAACTGTGCCCCGGATGATGGCCATCCCGTCATGCCCGGTCTGACCAGCACCCTCGACGAGCCGGTCAAGACCACGACCCAGTTCGACCTGCATTTCGATCTGGAAATCGGCGAGGCGGAATGGTGGATCGACTGCGATTACGCCACCGCGCTGTTCGATGCCGACATGATGGGCGCCTGGCTGGCCGACTACGAGGCGGTGCTCGCCGCGGTGGTTGACGATATCGACGTGGCTGTCGATGCGCTGCCGGTCCGTGCGGCGGTGCGCGACGACCCCGGCGCGCACTTCAATCCGCCGGCACTGCCGCTCGATACGAACGCGGATCTGGTGACGGCGCTGGGCCGGGCAGCGGCCGCTAATCCGAACGGCATCGCCATCGCCCATGCCAGCGGCGACTGGGACTACGCAGCTCTGGCGCAGGCGTCCGATCGTATCGCGGCCGCACTGGCCGAGCGCGGTGTGGGCCCGGGCGATCGCGTCGGGCTGTGCGCGCCGCGCACGCCGGCGTTGATTGCAGCGATACTGGGCGTGCTCAAGGCCGGGGCGGCCTATGTGCCCATGGATCCGACCTATCCGAGCGAGCGTCTGCGTTTCACCGCCGAGGACAGCGCGGTCGCGCTTACCCTGGTCGACCAGCCTGAGCGGACGTTGGCCGATGCGCCGTCGCTAAGCCTGGAAGCGGCCATGGCCGCGACCGGGCCGGTGCCCGAGCCGGGCGTCGACGGCGAGCGCGAGGCGTACGTGATCTATACCTCGGGCTCGACCGGTCGGCCCAAGGGAGTGTCGGTGCGCCATCGTAACGTCATGGCGTTTCTGGCCTGGGCGAAACAGGCGTTGGACGATGCCGAAATCGAACGCATGCTCGCCTCGGCCTCGATCTGTTTCGATTTTTCGGTGTTCGAGCTGTTCGTGCCGCTGTCTCGCGGCAAAACCGTCGTGCTGGTGGACGATTTGCTGGCGCTGGTCAATCCGCTGGCGACACCGCCAACGCTGGTCAGTGGCGTGCCGTCGGCTTTTGCAGCGCTATTACGCCACGTTGAACTGCCGGCCAGCGTGCGCACGGTGTTCGTCGGCGGTGAACCGCTGCGCCGGGATCTGGTGGCGAAACTCGAGGCCCAGCCGGGCATGACTCGAGTCATGGAGTGCTATGGCCCGACCGAAACGACCGTATTCGCAACGGTGGGGGAACGCCATGCCGACGGTCCGCAAACCATCGGGCCGCCGATCCCCGGCTGGCGTGCCTGTATTGTCGACGCCCAGGATCGACCGGTCGCCGTCGGGGAGACCGGCGAGCTGCTGGTAGGCGGGGCCGGTGTGAGCGCCGGCTATGTCGGCCGCGACGCGCTGACCGCCGAGCGTTTCACACCGGACCCGGACGGCGGCCCCGGCGCACGGCGTTATCGCACCGGCGATCTATGTCGCTGGCGCGACGATGGCCGGATCGAGTTCGTCGGCCGTGCCGATACCCAGGTCAAGCTGCGCGGCTATCGCATCGAGCTGGGCGAAATCGAGACCGCCCTCACCACCCACCCGGCGGTCGAAGAAGCCGTGGTGGGCGTACGTTCGGCCGGCGAGGGCGACGACCAGCTCGTGGCGTGGTGGAAGCCAGCGGTCGGCCATAAGGATGTCGAACCGACCGCTTTGCGGCGGTATCTGCGCGAGCGTCTGCCGCTGCATATGGTTGCCCAGCAGTTCGTGGTTCAGAGCGCGTGGCCGCGCCTGGCCAACGGCAAGATCGATCGCAACGCGCTCGTTGACCCGTTCGAGCAGACGCGCAACGAAGAGGCGACTCCGCGGGTGGATGCAGCTGCCGTGGATGCCGTCGCCGCGCTATGGGCCGAGGCCCTCGGCCATGACATAGCGCCCGGCGCACAGGATACGTTCATCGATATGGGCGGCCATTCCCTGCTGGCCGTACGTGCGGTAGCAGCAGCCCGAGAGCGGCACGGCGTGGAAGTGCCGGTACGGGCGATGATGCTCGACAGTCTGGCCCAGCTGGCAATGCGGATGGCCAGCACGAACCCGGCCCAACCCGTGGCGCCGGCCGCTGATCAGCCAGCGTCGAGCGTGGAATCCAGTGCAGTATCGGCCGAATCGGATCCGCAGGGCGACGACAGGAAAGACGGCGAGGGCGACCCGGGCAGCCGCCGCGACGGTCTGATGGCGCGCCTGGGCCTGACGCGGCCGTCCTGAGGTGGCGATGCAGCCGTTCTTTTTCGGTGCCGGCGGCGCGCTCTACGGCGCCTACCATCAGCCGCCGGCGCATGCGCCGGGCCCGGAAACCGCTCTATTGATCTGTCAGGGGATCGGCTACGAGTATATGCGGGCCTATCGGGCCTGCTGGCAGCTCGCCGAAACGGCGGCCGCGCGCAATGCGCATGTGCTGCGTTTCGACTATGCCTGTACCGGTGAAAGCCATGGTCGCCAGCACGAAGCCAGCTGGGCGCGTTGGGTCGCCAATACCGGCGAAGCCATTGCCTGGCTGCGCGACACCACCGCGCTGTCGCATGTCCGGATTGTCGGGGTACGGGTCGGGGCATTGATCGCGGCCGCTGCGAGCGCCCAGACGCGCGAGCGCCGACGGCTGCTGTTCTGGGATCCGGTGGTCGACGGCGAAACCTATCTCAAGCAGATCGCGGTGATGCACGAAAGCCAGACGCACAACATGAACCGGTATCGGCCATCTCGCCATCATCATGCCGAGCGTGGCGGCGACGAGTATCTGGGCTTTCACTGGCCGTCGCCGGTGGTCGACGAACTCGCCCGCGTGCAGCTCATGAACTATGCCGAGACGCGAACGGACGACTGGGATCTGGCCTTGAGCCCCGGCGAGTCGCCCCAGCCGGTCATCGATACGGTCAGCGCCCGTGGCGGCCAAATCATCGAGATGCCCGAGGCGATGGACTGGATGGACATACGCGCGCAGTACCGTCGAGTCGCACTGCCGCAGTCGGCCCAGCCCATGCTCGACCGGGTGCTCGCCTGAGATGCGTGAAACACCGCTGCATTTCGGTCATGAATCGCATCTGGTGGGGATGTTCTGCGAACCCGATACACCGCAGGCGCGCGAGCGCCCCGCGGTATTGTTTCTCAACTCGGGGCTCGAGCACCGAGTCGGTCCACGCGGGCTGTCGGTCGCGGTGGCCCGGGCGCTGGGTGATGCCGGTTTTGCCAGCCTGCGCTTCGACTATGCCGGCATGGGCGAAAGCCGCAAGCCACAGCGACCGCTCGCCGCCGAGCGCGAAGACGAGCTGCTGGCCGAATGCGCTGCCGCCACCGAGCTGCTGCAAGCGCGTTCCGGCGCGTCCGGCGTGGTCTTGTTCGGCCTGTGCAGCGGCGCCGACGACGCCCATCGGGTGGCGCTGGCCAACGACGCGGTCGTGGGCATGGCCCAGATCGATGGCCATGGCGCCATTACGGCCGGCTTCAAATGGCGCTATGTCGCCCATCGGCTGGCCTCGCCAAGACGCTGGCAGAACTGGTTCGAACGCAAGTTCGGCGCGCCGGCCGACGCCGACCGGGCGGTGCTCGAGGGCGTGGATTTCTTTCAGATGCCCGAGCGCGACACGCTGGCCCGCGATCTGGACATGCTCGTCAAACGCGGGGTACGGCTGTTCTATGCCTATTCCGGCGCGACGCACAGCTACTACAACCATGCCGGGCAGC
Source organism: Salinisphaera sp. C84B14 (assembly GCF_040361435.1). Lineage (NCBI taxonomy): Bacteria > Pseudomonadati > Pseudomonadota > Gammaproteobacteria > Salinisphaerales > Salinisphaeraceae > Salinisphaera > Salinisphaera sp. C84B14. The sequence continues at coordinate 121,560 of NZ_APNL01000008.1, forward strand.
TACGCCGGGCGCTGGCACAGGCCGGTGTCGACCTCGGCGGCCATCTGGAAGAACATTTTCTGCCCTCGGCCGATCACACCTTCTCACGTAACGCCGAGCGAATGGTGTTGATCGAAACGCTGATCGCCTGGCTTCAGGCCGGCTGGCCCACGGCCGAATGAGCATAGGCGACACAGACGATGCGCTCGTCCTGAGCGCGGCTGCGCACCACGATATCGAGCTGGGGCGGCGACGCGGCCATTTGCAGGCGATAACCATTCGCCGTGGCGATCAACTCGAAATCGACAAATTCGGTCGCGGCCCGGCCGAGACCGGCCAGGCACTTGTAGGCCGCCTCCTTGGCCGAGAACAGGCGTACGGCATCGCGCTCGTCGATCAGCTTCGCGCGTTCGCTGGCCGTGAATACGCTCGGCCAGACCGGCGCGTCCAGCGTGCGCGGGCCTTCGATATCGATACCGATCGCGCCGATCGTATGCCGATACGCCACGGCGACGGCGGCCACCCCGTCGGCATGGGTGAGGCTGCCGGTCACGTCGTCCGGCCAGGCCGGGCCGGCGTCACCGCTGGCGCCGAGTGCGGCGACCGGACGCCCCAGGGCGGCCAGGGCCGCGCGGGCGAGCGTACGCGCGCTCGCGAATTCGGCACGCCGGGCGTCGACCGCGCGTTCGATCAGCGCCGCCTCGGCGGGCGGCAGGGCGCCGGCCGGGGCGATCGGCCCCGCGCGTACGACCGCGCCTGTCGGCAAAAGGCCGGCGATTATCTCTTCGAGGCAATGATCGCGTGTCATGCGCGTATTGTCGCGCGTCCGGGTCGCAAAACGCAGGTCACGCCGTGCTGAAATGGCTGTCGTCGTCGCTGGCGGACGCCGTCGGACGTATTCTGTTGAAGCTGCTGACCACGGTTGTGTTTGCCTACTGGCTGTCGCCGGAAATATTCGGCCGCGCCTCGCTGACCATCGTCGTGGTCAGCCTGTTGGCAATCGTGGTGACCGCGCCGTTCGAGGAATCGCTGGTACAACGGCGGCTGATTTCGCGCTCCCATTTCGCCGGTGCGCTGGCGCTGGTGCTGGCCGGCTCGGTCGCGCTGATCGCGGCCAGCTTTGCGGCCGCCGCGGTCATCGCGCGTGTCTATCCGGGCACCAGTGAAACGGTCACGCTGGCCTGGCTGGTCGCCGGTTTCAGCCCGATCCTGCTGGCCCATGCGGGGGTGGCCATCTTTACCGCCATGGCACGCCGCCACCGGGCCTTCGCTCGAATTGCCTGGTCCAACCTGGCCGGCGATGCGCTCGGCGTGGGCGTTGGCCTAGCCCTGGTCTTCTCGGGCGTGGGGGTGTGGTCGCTGCTGGCCGTGCGCCTGGTTTCGCGTTTTGCGACGCTGCTGTGGCTGATCGTCGACAATCCGGTCCGCCTGCGCCCGGCCTGGTCGCTCGACGGCCTGGGTGAACTCTCGGGCGTGGCCGGCTGGTTCTTTGCCGCACGCTGCGTGGACAAGGCCGGCGACGCCGTGTTCCAGGGCGTTGTGGCACGGCTGTTCGGCCTCGAAGGCGCCGGCTATCTGAACATGGCGTTGCGCATCATCGAGCCGGTTCGCGGGCCCACGGCCTCGGTAAGCCATAACATCGCGATGTCGTTTTTCGTGCGCGCCCAGGATGCACCGCAGCGCCTGCGGGCCGCGGTGGCCAGTACGGTCTCGCATACCTCGATGATCTTGCTGCCGGTGTTCTTCGGGCTGGCGGCCTGTGCGCCGACGCTCATCGCCTTGCTTGGCGGCGAACGCTGGGCCGCGGCGGGACCCATCGCGGCGGGGCTCGCGCTGGCCGCCGGTGTGGGGGCGACTACGCATTTTCTGATGACGGCGCTGGCCGCGCGTGGCGAGGCACGCCTGTGCTGTCTGGCCCTGACCGCGGAGCTGGTTTGCGTCGCCGCCGCGCTCTGGCTGCTGGCGCCGTTGGGGCTGATCGCGATCGGCGTAGCGCGCATGGTTTCGACCGCGGCCATGGCGGGCTTCTATCTCACCGTTGCCCGGCCGGTGTTCGGTATCGACCGGGGCGCCTTTGTGCGCTCGGTGCTGCCCAGCCTGGTCAACGCCACCATCATGGCGCTGTCGGTGGTTGCGGTCGCGCGGTGGTGGGTGCCGGGCACATCGGCTGCGCTCATGCTGGTCGTCCAGGTGGGCGCCGGCGTGCTCGTCTACGCCGCCCTGGCGTTGCTGTTTCAGCGCGCGCTGCTCTATTCGGTGATCAACGCCCTGCGTGGACGCAAACCCGGCGTGCCGGCCTGAGCACGGCTACTGCGGCAGCGGATCCAGCGTGATCCGGACCGCGATGCCGCCGACCCACTCGCGATAGTCGAAGGCCGGCTCGCTGGAGTCGCGAATGACGCGCTCGCCGGTGGCGATAAGGGCGAGCTGCGGCCGTGGCCGCCAGGTCAGGTCCAGCCCGTAGTTGCGGACTTCGTCCTGGCGGGTATCGTCGGCCACCGACGTTTGCTGATAATCGCGTCGATTCCAGGCGCCGCGCGCGGTCAGCTCGATGGCCGGGCCGTATTCCCAGTCGAGCGCAACCTCGGCGCCGCGGTTGCGCAGGGCGTTGGCGTCGATGTTGTCGGCCGAGTAGATATCCTGCGACAGGGTGAAGCGAAGCCGGGTTTTCGCCGATATGTCGCGAATATAGCTCAGGCGCGCGGTGGGCGCGGAATAATCCTCCGACTGTCCGCCGCGGTTATCGCGGTGCGCATAGCCGGCGCGCAGCTGAATTCGCGACAGCCCGGACACCTGCCAGTCGAGGCGCCCGAACGGCTCATGCTGCACGAAGCGGCGGGCGAGCGGGTCGTTTGGATCGCGCTCGGGGTAACGCCCGTCGATACGCTCAACGCCAGCGGTCAGGCTGGCCTGCGGTGAGCCGATAAAGCGCAGTGCCAGGCGCGATTCGAGCTCGTCGCGATCGTAGCGGCGTTCGCTATCGAGGGTGTGCTGGCGCGTCCGATAGTCAACGCCGCCGACGACGTGCCAGTGCGGCGTCACGACCAGCGTGGTCTCGATACCCGGGTTGGCGAGGCGAATGAAATCCTGTTCGCGCGTGCTGCGGTTTTCGAAGTCGGTGAGCTGGCGCGAACGGTTGTAATAGACCCGGCCCCGCAGGGCATGGCCGACTTCGTAATTCCAGACGAAGTTGCCGTTGTAGGCGCTGTGATCGAGGCGTTCGTTGTTGACGTAGCTGAGCTGGCTCAGATCGACATGCAGCGACAGCTGCTGGCGCGACATGCCCCAGAGCGCATCGGCGCCGACGGTGGCCCGGCGCTGCGTGTCGGCCTCGCGGCTGTCTTCGCTGGAGGCAAACAGGTTGCTGTCGCGGCTGATGCCGGTTTCGACATAGGGCGACAGGCGCAGCTCGCCGGGGTATGCACCGCAGGGCAGTGCCACCAGCGAGGCCGCCAGCATGTAGCGCAGTTCAATAGGCCGCACGATCGCGAAAGATCAGCGCAATCGTGCGCATTATGATGTAGACGTCGAGGCCGGGGGACCAGGTACGGATATAGCGCAGGTCGTACTCGACCCGGCGTTCCATGCAGTCCAGCTCATGGATTTCGCCGCGCAGTCCGTTGACCTGGGCCAGGCCGGTCAGGCCCGGGCGAACCTTGTGGCGCAGCATGTAGCGTTCGATCAGCCCACGATAGGTTTCGTTGTGTTCGATGGCATGCGGGCGCGGGCCGACCACGCTCATATCGCCGCGCAGCACGTCCCAGAACTGGGGCAATTCGTCCAGCGACATGCGGCGCAGCCGGCGCCCGACCGATGTAACACGCGGGTCGTCGCGGGTGGCCTGAGCCACGCCGGCATCGGGCTCGGCGGCATGCATGGTACGAAATTTGTGGACCCGAATACGTCGGCCGTCGAGGCCATAGCGTTCCTGGGTGAACATTACGGGCCGGCCCGACGTCGCCCAGATGAGCGCGGCGATGAGCAGATACAGTGGCGACAGTACGACCAGCACGCCTGCCGAAAACAGGATATCCATGAACCGCTTGAGCACGCCGTCGGCGCCAAAGAACGGGTTGTCGCTGAACGAGAACACCGGTACGCCGCCAATATTGGCGAACTGAAGCTGGTCGCTGCGAAACAGGGGGGAGGTCGGCATGAAGAAGATCGACGCCGTCGTGTTGCCCAGCCGGCGAACGATATGCGTCGCGCGCTCCGCGCCCTCCAGCGGCAGCACCACGAAAACCACGTTGACGCTGTGGCGATTGACGTAGTCGACCACATCCTCGGTGCCGCCGAGCACGGGACGATCCTCATGGCTATGCCCGACGCGTTCCGGGCTGCGATCTTCGAAATAACCCAGCAGCCGGAATTTCGGCACGTCCAGAGCGGACAGGATATGCGCGAGCCGCTGTGCGCCTTCGTTGACGAATACGATGACCGCGCTGCGCGATTTCATCGAGTCGGGAAAAAAGCGGAAGAAAATATAGCGCACGATGTGATGCGCGATTACGAAGGCCATCGGCGTGAACAGCAGCCATAGCAGAATCACACGCCGTTCGTATTCGTCCGAGCGACGCGTGAGAAAGCCGAGAAATACGAAGCCGGCCGCGCACAGCAGCCAGCTGAGTATGACCCCGGTGCCGATCGAGCCCGGTCGCCCCATCTGCCATTTCCAGATGAGGTTGTAGCGGCTGAATACGACGCCGACCACCGCAAATGCCAGTACCGCCAGCTCGCGGTCGTTCTCGCTGATGCCCTGGGGCGACAGCGCCGCGATCGCCAGCAGCAGGCCCGTACTGAGCCCGCCATAAGCCAGGCCGTGGAACAAGGGCGCGGAAAACGTGCGTGTCCCGGCGTTCATCGATCGGCCCCGTTTGCGTCACGGTCGCGCCGAAGAGCGCGCAGTAAACGCACCGGCAGCGCAGCGAGCTGGCGTCGTTGCCAGCGGCGCAGATCGCGCCGGAATGCCGGATCGGGGTAGCGCGGCACACCGCGTGCCGCGGCGCCGAAATAGCCGGCGATGATGAGCAGACCGCCGACCCCGTAGGGCCAGTCGCGCATGCGATAGATACCCGATGCCACCGCATAGGCCGGGTCGTAGCCCATGAAATGAATGCCGCGCCCCCAGCGCAGTCTTCCGTGCACGATGCTGACCTGGGAAGAGCCCATCAGCCGGTGGTGATGAATTCGCGCTTCGGGGTCGGGGATGTTGCGGGTACGCCAACCCGTCATGCGTGCCCGATGAATATCGATGCCGTCCCATTGCAGAGTCTGTTCGAAGCCGCCGATGGCCTCGAAGGCGGCGCGCCGATAGAACTTGAACGGCCCGCACACCATGTCGGGGCTCTTGCGCTCCTCGACATCGCCGCCGGGCTCGGGCCGGAACACGCGCCCGGATACCGCGGCTAGCTGCTCGTCGCTCGCGAACTCTGCGAGCATGCGTTCGATATAGCGCGGTCCGTAGGTGATATCGGCATCGAGTTTGACGATGTAGTCCCAGTCCGCAATCGGCGCGGCGGCCAGGCCGTAGTTGAATGCCTCGATCACGCCGGAACCGACTTCGCGGCGCCCACGATCGGGTTTGTCGATCACATGAATGAAGTCGGTTTCTGCCGCGCGCGCCCGGGCGATCGCCGAGGTATCGTCGCTGGAGCCGTCGTTGACGATGACCCAGGCGCTCGGACGTACCGTCTGTGCGCTGAGGCTGTCGATGGCCGCGTTGATGAAGCGAGCCTCGTCGCGAACCGGCGAAATGACCAGAATGCGCGGATGGCCGATGGCCTGTTCCGGCGTATCGCTCATGCCAGCACCCGCTCGTAGGCGGCCAGCAGGCGCGGTATTTCGTGGTGCCAGGCCAGGCGTTCTTCGATACGCTGGCGCCCAACCTCGCCCAGCCGCTGGCGAAGCGACGGATCGTCCAGGAGCGCGATTATCTTGTCGGCAAAGTCGGCGCGGTCGCCGGGCCGTGCGTACAACGACGCCTCGCCGGCCGACGCCCGGCCTTCGGTGAGGTCGTATTGGACCAGCGCCTTGCCGAGGGCCATGTACTCGAGGATCTTGTTCATGGTGGACTGGTCGTTCATGTCGTTCTTGGGGTCCGGGCTGACACAGATATCGGCCGAGGAGAGAACGCGCATCAGATCGTCGCCGGCCAGGCGCCCCGGAAAATCCACATAAGCCTCGATAGCGAGCTCTTGCGCGAGCTGGCGCAGGCCCTCGAGCGACGGGCCGAAGCCGACCAGGCAGAACTGGATATCGCGGCGGCCCCGCTGATGGACGATATCCGCGATCATGTGCAGCAAGTCCTCGAGCCCTTCCTGCTCGCCCATGACGCCGACATAGCCCACCAGATAGGTACGGCCCTTATGCAGGGCCGGGTCGGGTGCGACTCGACGGACGCGTTCCAGGTTCGGGCCGCTGCGCACCACGAATACGTCGGCCTCGTCCATGCCGCCGCGGGTGCAGGCGATACGCTTGAACGAGTCGTTGGTGGCGATCGATACGCGCGCCATCGCAAACGTCGCCCGCTCGAGCACGCGCATCAGCCGATAAATCGGGCCGCTGTGGCCGAACTTGGCAACGAACAGTTCCGGGCAGAGGTCGTGATGGTCGAACAGAAAACGTACGCCGAACGGGCGGGCCGCGGCGGCCACCAGAAAGATGGTATCGGGTGGGTTGCAGGCATGAATGACGTCGATACGCCGACGCCGGCCGATACGCGCGGTCAGCAGGAGCTGCCAGAAAAGGGCGGTCGCGTATTCCAGCGGATAGCCCCAGGCGCCGCTGGCTTCGTTGGGCAGGGGGTGTCGATGAATGGCGATGCCTTCGAGCTCGAGATAGCGTTCGCGATAGCCATCGGCCACAGGACAGATGATCGAGACCGCATAGCCGGCATCACGTAGCGCACAGGCCTGTTGCCAGACGCGGCGATCGAAGGGCAGCGGCAGATTCTCGACGATGATGAGTACGTGAGCGCACGCCACCGCGTCGTCCTGCGCCCGCGCGTCTGCCTTGACGGCCGTGCGCCGGCGGGGCTGTATGAGTTTGTGCAAGGCGAGGCGCATGCTAGATCACCCGTTGATAGAGATGGGCGGTATGCGCGGCCAGCTGCGGCCAGCCCTGTTCGCCGTCCTGGGCCCGGGCGACGTTGCGCCGGATGGTCTCGAGCGCGTCCGGGCGTGACTTCAGATCGGCCAGACGGTCCGCCAGCGTCTCGGCATCCACCGGTGCCAGTAGAAAACCGCTACGCTCGTCCTCGATGACTTCGGCCAGGCCACCGATATCGCTGGCGAGCACCGCACAGCGATAGGTCAACGCCAGCATGAGCACGCCGGACTGATCGATACGGCGATAAGGCAGCACCACCAGATCGGCCGCAGCGAAATAACGGGCCGTGGTGTGGTCATCCACCCGGCTCAGATCGGCGGTCACGTCATTACGGTTGGCAAGCAGGCGTCGGCCCTCGCCGAACGTATCCTCGCCGGCCACGATCAGGCGCATATCGGGGTCTGCGATACGATCCAGCGCGGATACAAGCAGATCCAGCCCCTTGTAAGGCCGAATTCGGCCGAACAGCAGCAGCAGGAAGGTTTCGTCGGCCACGCCGAGGGCTTCGCGCGCAGCCTCGCGACACGGCGCAGGTGCGGCGCCCAGAGTGAGCGGGCCGTGTGCGATCACGTGCACCTTGTCGCGGCGTACGCCGAGCTCCTCTGCCAGCGTACGAGCGGTGAAACGGGTATGCACGATCACCGCATCGACATAGCGATAGACACACCGAAACAGCACCGTATCGAACCGCGTGCTTTCATGCGGCAGGCTGTTGTGGGCGGTCCAGACCAGGCGTGCCCCGCGCAGGCGCGCGATCAGCAGCAGCGGCCAGTCCAGCAACGGCTGATGCAGTGCCTGAACATGAAAGACATGCGGGCGTTCCCGCCAGATCCGCATGCCGGTACGCACCAGCGCCTTGGCATGGGCGCTCAGCCGCTGCCAGCGATTGCGCTTGCGGCGGGCCGCCGGATAGCAGCGCGCGATCGTGCAGCCGGCCGCCTCGGCATAGGCGAAATCCGCGCGCACGATCAGGCACAGGCGCGCGACGTCGTCGCGTGCGGCCAGAGCGCGGGCCAGCTCGGCCACGTACTCGGCCGGCCAGGGGGCATGAATGACGACGCGCATGGACACCTTAGCCCTCGCTCAGCCGTACGATGGTGACGCGGTCGTCGCGGCAGCGCCCGTTGTCCAGCACGTTGGCGTGGATATAGAACGTCGCGGCGCTGTCGGGCGGGGCGGGTATGGCGCGGGTATGGCAAAGAGCCGTACCACGGTCGCCATCGCCCTTGTAGACGGTCTGCCAGGCGCCCGTGGGTTGGCCATCGGCCTCGACAGGACGGCGCAGCACGGTCAGCCCGGTCGCGAACGCCCATTCGTGTCCGTTGTCGTCATAGTGCGTTTCAAACGCCTGGCGGGGTACGGGTTCGGGGTCGGACCATTGCCCGTCGTCGAGGCGGCTGCGATAACGCGGGCCGTGCACGGACTGCAGCGAAACCACCGGATGGCCGTCCGCGCTCACGCTGATACGGGCCGGGCTGTAGAGGCCGTCGGGCGCCAGCCGGGCGATCCGTTCGGGCGCGACCCGACTGGCCGCGGCCAGATCGATGGGCAGTCGGTAGCGTTGGCCATCGGCGTTGTAGGCGGTATCGCGATCCGGCGGCAGATAAGCATAGCTGGCAAAGTTCTGGTCGACGCCCGAATCGCCGCGCCGCCACAGCCAGGCGACGTGCATGCCGTTGTCGGCGTCGAAGGCCAGGCGCATCTGATAGACCCACCAGCCGGGCTCGCTGATAAACGGGCGACTCAGGTGTACTGAGCGCCCCGCCGGCAGTTCGATATCGTCGCCGTCGACGCGCACTTCGCCGCCGATGGGCAGCCAGCTTTGGCTGGCTTCGTCGTAGCGGGCCAGCCCGCCCGAAAAAAGCCGCTGTGACCAGGTACGGGCCGGGCGCACGGCATAGCGGTAGGTGACGTAGAGCTGGCCGTTACGATCGTTGAAGAACGACGGATAGGTAATCTGGGTCCCTGGAATGGCCGCCGTGCCCGGCGTCGGGAATTCGACCCGCCGATTCTGGCTGCCCCAGCGTGCCTTCTGCGATACGCGCTGGCCGCGGAAGACGAAGTCGTCGATCGATTCGGGTTCGGAGGATACCGAATACTGCCAGGGCAGGTTGTGCATGTCGTAGGCCACATGCACGAAGCCTTTCCGATCAAGGCCAATAGAGGCAGCGGTATGATAGGGGTCGTTGGCGGTATCGTTGTCGAGCAAATGCGAATGCCAGTCCCAGCCGCCGTCGTCACGTCGTACGCCCTTGCGTACGACGGTATGAAAGCCAAAGCCGTGGGTCGGCACCGGCCGCGGGCCCGGCTCGACGTTGACCGTGTAGACGCTGTGGCCGCTGGCGGCGATGGGCGTTGCGAATACGCTGGCATTGGCCGCCGCAGCCGGGATCGGGGGCAGCACCACGTCGACGCTGACGGTGGCAACGGCGGTGCTCGCAGCCGCTAGCAACACAGCCGCAAGCAGCCCGCGAACGCCCGGCAGGCAGCACGAAATCATCTGTCGGGCTGCGGTCATGGCGCCGTCTCCAACCGGTCGATGACGCGCAGCCGGGCAAGCGCCATGCTGGCATGAATCGAAAGCAAAAACAGGAAATGAATCGGCCGGAACAGGGTGGACTCGGCGATATTGGTGATCATAAGAAACATCGTGAACGCGATCAGCCAGCTGGCTTCGGCCGGCCAGCGCCCGACCAGCACCAGGCCACGCCGAACCGTATTCACGCAAAAGCCCAGCGTAATCAGCAGGCCCGGAATACCCAGTTCGTTGAGCACGTCCAGATAGCCGTTGTGGGCCTGCCACAAACCGCCGTAGAGATCCTGTGTCACCCACGGGGCGGGGCCGCCGGCGCCGAGCCAGAAGGCTTGAAAACCCGTACCCAACCACGGGTGCTGGACCACTTCGGCATACACCAGGCGCCAGATTTCCAGACGTCCGGTGAAGGTCACATCGCGGCCCACGGCAGTGGCAACCGGGCCCACCAGCTCGCGCCAGGTGGGTATGCCGTGACCGACCAGGATCACGAACAATAAGGTGACCACGGTCGCGGCAAGCGCGAGCGCGCCGGTTACGGCCATGCGACGCATGGAAACGACCGGCCTGAAGAACAGCCATAGCGGCGGCAGTACGGCCAGTACGCAGAGCAGGGCGGTGGCATTGCGCGCCATGATCAGGGTGAGTGCGGCCACCGCGGTCCAGGCCAATGCCGGCAGCGCCCGGACCTCGCCGATGGCCAGCCCGTGTATCCACAACACCATCATCAACCCCGCGGCCATGCCGAGATGATTCTTGCTGCGGGCAATGCCGGTCCAGGCATTGTCGTAGCCGGCGACGCGGGCGATATCCGGCATCAGGAATACCGCCGCGACCGAGGCCAGCACCAGGGCACTGATACAGGCACGGCTGTGGCGGCGCAGCCGCTGTGGCCGCCAGGCTGCGACCTGGAAGGCCAGCGCAATGAGTACCGTGCCGATGAGCAATACCAGCTTGCGTACGGTGGCAGCCGGGTAGTCCGACCAGGCCAGGCTGAGGATGGCCCAGCCGACGAACAGTGCAAGCCAGGGGTCGATCTGGCGGACGACTTGCGCGGCCACGCCACGCCGGAGCCAGATTACCAGCGCGCTGACGATAAACGGCGGCATCCACTGCATACGGCGCACGAACGAGCCCTGCTGGGCGTTTTGCAGCGCCGTATCGCGCGCCCAGTCGAGGCCGTCGGGCAACAAGGCGAATGCCAGTGTTGCCCAGAACAGCGTCAAGAGCAGCCAGGTAAAACGTTGGTCGTCGGCAGCCGGCAGCGGCATGGGCGTCAGCGGTCGGTGAGCACGGCGCCCAATAGCGCGGCACCGCTTTCCCGCAAGCCGTCGGTCAGCTCGCGCAGCCGGTGCAGCGCGGTGGCGTTACGCTCGACCACCAGCAGCGCGCCGTCGCTGACGCTGGCCGCCGAAATCGCGTCCAGATCCTGGGGATGGTCGGCCGTGTCGATCACCACGAACTCGTAGTCCTGGCGTAGACGCGCCACGAACTGGCCGAACTGGCCCGGTGCTTCGACCAGCGTTTCGGCAAGCGACGGCTGGGTATCGGTACCGCGCATGACGGTAAGTCCCGGCACTGCCGCGATATCCGTCATGCCGGTATCGGCGAGGCCGAACAGTTCCTGTTGCCGGGGGTGCTGGCGGGCGGCATCGATCAGGGCCGTGGGCTGGCCGGAGCGGGCAAGCAGTACGGCCAGATTGGCTGCCACCGCGCTGCGATTCCGCTGCGCACCGCAGCCCACCACCGCCAGGCATCGGGCGTGGGCGTCGCCGAGCGCGATACGGGCAAGCGTGGCGCGCAGCGTATCCGCCTTGGGCGAATGCGGCGCATGCGCGGCGAATACGTCCGCGTGAATTCGCGAAGCGGTCTGTGGCGCTTGATTCATCGGCTGCCTCCGAGATCGAGTTCGCCGAGGACCGGCAGTTCCAGCTCGCGTTCGATGTCTTCAGGGTGACGAACGCGGCGATCGCGCAGTTCCTGGAGCAGGGCGATCAGGGTGCCAACGATCGCCCCAAGAACAAGCGCGACGGCGAGCTTGCGCTTGAAGCTCAGGCCGGCGGTGTTGGTCGGCGGGCTGGCCCGGGTGATCACCGAGACGTTCTGGGCGGTCAGTTCGCTGCCGCCGAGAACCTGGTCGTAGCTCGACAGGGCGGCTTCATAGACCTGGGATGCGCTATCCAGACGCCGACGATAGCTGTCCAGCTGGCTGCGCTTGGTTTGTTTATCCATGACCTCGTCGCGCGCCGCGTCGTAGGTTTCGCGCAGGGCATTCACCTCGGCGCCGGCCGCCTGCACGCTCTGTCGCGCGGCGGCCAGATAAGCATCGATCTCGTCGCTCAGGCGGCTGCGAACCGTGGCGATCTGGCCGTCGATAGCCCGAATGCGCGGATGGTTCGGGCCCAGCGATTCGGCTACGTCGGCCCGCTCGGCCTGGAATTCCACCAGCCGGTTCTTGAGCGTCTGGATCACGTTGCTGTCCAGAATATCGGCCTGGGCCACCACCGGCTGGCCGCCGGAGCGGGCGGCACTGATCTGGTCGACTTCGGCCTGGGCCGCCTGCAACCGTGCCTGTGCCGCGTTCAGCCGGGTGCCCAGATCGTTGAGGCGACTGGTCTCCACGCCTTCGGCAGCGGTGGAGTCGATCACGTCGAAGCGCTGGCGCGCGGCGGTAAGTTCGTCCTGGGCTTCGTCGACCTTGGCCCGCAAGCCGTCGAGGAAGCTCGAATACTGGCCCAGGCGCTGGCGTGCCGGATCGGTGGCCATGCTGTCGCTGGCCTTCATGTACTGGTCGATCACGGCATTGACGATAGCCGCGCTGCGCTGCGGGTCGTCGCCGCGATAGGACAGCACCAGAAGCTGGCTGACCTGGCCGGCGCGCACCTGAACCTGCTCGCCGAGTTTCGAGGCCAACCGCTGGCGCAGCGTGCCTTCGCCGCCGTCGCCGTCGACTTCGGCGCTGAATTCGGCATCCTCGGCCAGGCCGAGCTGATCGACCACGCCGAGCATGACGTTCTGGCTGGTCATCAGATCGATCTGGGTCGCCCGATAGCTGTCCGCGAGCGCGGTCGAGCGGGCTTGGCCGGTGACCGGGTCAAGGCTCGGGAATTCGATGACGAGCGACGCACGCGCCTCGTAGCTTTTCATCAGCAGTGCGGCAATCACGGCGAGCACCATGAACACCACCACGGCGGCCGCCACGATGCGCCAGCGTGCGCGCAGTGCGCGCGTGATCTGGCCGACGGTGGGCGTGGCCCGCATACCCGGAATCAACGGGCGATCGATGCCTGTGTTCAAAAGAAGCGCTCCTTGACGAAGATCACGTCGTCCGGCTGTACCGGGGTGGTCGGTCGCGCGTCGACCTCGTGAACCGAGCCGTCGGGCGACTTGCGGTGGATGGTGAAGCGCGAGTTCGAGCCGCGATCGGTGAGCCCGCCGCCGGTCGAGATCGCCTGCATGACGGTCATGCCGGGCTGGATGGCATAGGCATCGGGGCGCTGTACCTGACCATAGATATAGAACAGCGGCGCCTGGGGCACGTAGATCGTATCCCCGGCCCTCAGCACGTTGTCGCCGGCGCCGCTACCGGCCACCAGCGCATCGATGTCCACGCGCTGGCGTGGCGCGTCGCCGCGGTGGATCAGTATCACGGAACGCGCCCCGCGGGCGGTGATGCCGCCGGCCTCGGCAAGCGCGTCGAGCAGGGTGGTACGGCTCGACAGCGAAAACCGTCCCGGCTGGTTGACTGCGCCGAGTACCGCGACCTGCTGACTGCGGTGTTCCACCAGGGTGAGGCTGATCTGCGGGTCGCGGAAATAACCCTGATCGCGATAGGCGGATTCGATTCGGGTCTGGGCGTCGTTGGGCGTGAGGTCGCCGATATCGACCGCGCCCAGCAGCGGCAGCGAGATCTCGCCGCTATCCGCGACGAAGCCTTGGGTATTCATGTCCGGCTGACCGAACATGCGCATTTCCACGATATCCCCCGGCCCTAGAACCACACCGCGTGGGGCATCGGCCTCGGCTGCCGCGGGCAACGGGGCGTTGGCGTCGGTCCGGGGCCCGGCAGAAGGCAATTCGGGCTCGGGCGCCGTCGAGCGGGTCGCGGTCGGTCCAGGCTTCGAACCTGTGCCGTCGACTGTAGGCGGCGCGCTCGCACAGCCCACCACCAGCATGGCCAGTGCGGCCATACTCCCCACGATACGAAGTTTCGTCAGCAAAGCGCCCATCCCGTATTGTCCCCGCGGATAGTCTAGTCCAAATGCCAAGCCCTTTGGCGCGTGAGCACGTTACCGGCCGGGCAGTTATGTTCTGAATACATATTCTTGGTATTGGCGCCAATCGCCTTGCGCCCGGGCGCTGCCATCCATCGGTTTGATCCGTAAGTACAACAATCGACAGTACCGGCGTGCCGCTAGCAGGCGGCGGTCGCCCGCTTTCAACAAGCGCACGCGCGTCTGCGCCTCGACTGGGCCGCTGACAGCGCCTAGAATTCCGCGCTCGCGCCCGGATGGCGAAATTGGTAGACGCATGGGACTTAAAATCCCTTGGCCTTCGGGCCGTGCCGGTTCGAGTCCGGCTCCGGGCACCAGTCAACGGCTTCACGGCCTTTTTGAAAGCGACTTATGAAGCGGCCGCGACTCGGCATTCGAAACCTGAGCTGTGGGCGCGGCGAGAACGCTTTGTTCCAGGGGCTGGATATCAGCCTCGTGGGCGGCGAGGCCGCGCGCGTGCTCGGCGAAAACGGGGCCGGCAAGACAACGCTTTTGCGCACTCTGGGCGGACTTCAGGCGCCCCTGACGGGCGAGGTCGTCTGGGAGTCGGCCCGCGACGCGGGCGCTGTCGACGACCCCGTCCTCCTGCAGGACGAGCTGTGTTTCGTCGGCCACGACAACGCGCTCAATGCGGCACTTACCCCGGTCGAGAATCTGGACGTGCTCATGCGTCTGTGTGGCCGTCGCGTGGCGCCGGGGCGTATTCGCGACACCCTGGCCGAGCTGGGCCTTAAACGCCTCGCGCACCGGCCCAGCGGACGCCTTTCGGCGGGACAGAAGCGGCGCGTGTCGCTGGCGCGGCTGTGGTTGACCGATGCGCCGCTGTGGCTGCTGGATGAACCGGCCTCGGCGCTTGACGTGGATTCGCGCGCGCTGCTGTGTGCGCGGATAGCCGCCCATGTGGCGGCGGGCGGCATCGCGGTGTTCACCACCCACGAGGCCTTGACCCTGGCCGACGTGCCGGTGCGATCGATCGAGCTGTTGCCATGCTGAGCGTGTTCTGGGCGGTGCTGCGCCGGGATCTGCTGCTGGCGTTTCGACAGCGCGGCGTGCTGGTCCACCATCTGCTGTTCTTCGTGCTGGTGGTGGCCTTGTTTCCGCTCGGCACGGGCGCGAGTCCGTCGATTCTGGTGACGGTGTCGCCGGCGCTGATCTGGATGTCGGTACTGCTGGCCGCGCTGTTATCGTTGCAGCGGCTGTTCAAGCCCGATTACGAAGACGGCACTCTGGAGCAATACGTTCTTTCACCGGAACCGCTGGCAGTGATCGCGTTGGCCAAGGTGCTGGCCTATTGGCTGGCCAGCGGGTTGATCTTCGTGCTGGCTTCGCCGCTGCTGGTGTTGCTGCTCGGCGTGCCTGTGGGCGCGGTACCCGTTATCATGGCCAGCTTGTTGCTCGGCACGCCGACCCTGGGATTGGTGGGGGCGATCGGCACGGCACTGACATTGAGCCTGCCGCGTGCCGGACTGCTTTTGAGTCTGCTGATTTTCCCGCTCTACGTGCCGGTGCTTATTTTTGGCGCGGGCGCCATGCGCGCGGCGATCGAAGGCTTGCCCGCTGCGGGCGCGCTCTATCTGCTGGCTGCGCTACTCATGCTCGGCATCAGTACCGCGCCCTTTGCGATCGCGGCGGCGTTGAAAATCAGCATGGAGTAGGGAACCCCGAGCCGGCTCGGGGCCGAAGATTTTCGGGCGCGACACGGTTGCGCCAGATCAATGCATCGCCTGAATGGTCGAGACACACTATGCGTCGACTTAATCCACAATCTATCTGCAACGCAACGGTGTAGGCGTTTTGGCGAAGTCTGCGTTCATGCTCTGGCTGCATCGTTTCGGATCGCTGCCGTATTTCTACCGGGTCAGCCGGCCCATCGCGCTTGCGTTGGCGGTGCCGGGGCTGCTGCTCGCCGCCTACGGGGTATACGGCGGGCTGGTTAATGCGCCGGTCGATTATCAGCAGGGCGACGCGTTTCGTATCCTCTATATCCACGTGCCCAGCGCCTGGCTGTCGTTGTTCGGCTATACGAGCATGGCGATCGCAGGCGCGGTGGCCCTGGTGTGGCGCCTCAAGCTGGCAGAGATTTTCGTGGTCGCCGCGGCGCCGGTCGGGGCGAGCTTTACTTTTCTGGCCCTGGTCACCGGCTCCATCTGGGGCAAGCCGATGTGGGGCACCTGGTGGGTCTGGGATGCACGCCTGACCTCCGAGTTGATCCTGCTGTTTCTGTATCTCGGCGTCATCGCCCTGCATAACGCCATCGAATCGCCGCGCAGCGCGGCACGCGCCTGTGCGCTTTTGTCGGTGGTCGGCGTGATCAACGTGCCCATCATTCATTTTTCGGTCGAATGGTGGAATACGCTGCACCAGGGCCCGACCGTGACCCGCTTCGGGCGCCCGGCCATGGAGATGGCCATGCTCTGGCCGCTGCTGTGTGCCGCGCTCGGCTTCACTCTGATGTTTGGCTGGCTCACGCTCTGGAACATGCGCGTGCAACTGCTCAGGCGCGAACGGCGTAGCCGCTGGGTCAAGAAGGTGTTTTCCGATGCATGAATCCTGGCAGCAATTCTGGGCCATGGGCGGTTATGCCGGCTATGTGTGGAGCAGCTACGCCATCGCCGCGGTGGTCATCGTGGGCAATATCGTCGCGCCTGTAATCGCCCATCGTCAGATCGCCCGGCGGATCAAGAACGAGGAATTCGATGACTAGAACACGACGTCGTCGTCTGATGCTGGTCGGCGGGCTGTTCGTTGGCCTGGCCGCGGCTACAGCGCTTGCCCTGACCGCATTCAGCGAAAACATCCTCTATTTCTATCAGCCAAGCGAAATCGTGGGCGGGCAAGCGCCGACGCATACCCGCTTCCGGATTGGCGGGCTGGTGGAAACCGGCTCGGTCGAGCGCAACAACGACGACCTGCTGGTGCGCTTCACGCTGGCCGACTGTGAAGCCAGCGTGCCGGTACAGTTTCGTGGCACCTTGCCGGACCTGTTTCGCGAAGGGCAGGGCATCGTGGCCTACGGCCAGCTCAACGAATCCGGCCAGTTCGTGGCCGATGAGGTCCTGGCCAAACATGACGAGAACTATATGTCGCCGGATGTGGCAGAAGCCATGAAGGACGCCTCGGGCACAAGCTGCATGCCCAGCAACATGCAGGCCCAGCGATGATCCCGGAGATCGGCCATTTCGCGCTGATTCTGGCCCTGGGCCTGGCCACGCTGCAGACCGTGTTGCCGATGTACGGGATCTGGCGTTCGCGCTCGGATTGTCTGGCGGTGGCGGCACCGGCGGCCATCGGTCAGTTCGTGATGATGGGCATTGCCTTTGTCGCCCTGGGTTTCGCCTTCTATGCCAACGATTTCTCGGTGGCCTATGTGGCAGCGAACTCCAATACCCAGCTGCCGTGGTTCTATCGGCTGTCTGCGATCTGGGGCGCGCACGAAGGGTCGCTGCTGCTGTGGATGATGCTGCTGGCAGGCTGGAGCCTGGCGGTTGCCCTGGCCAGCCGGACCCTGCCGCGCGACGTGGCCAGCTGTGTGCTGGCGGTGATGGGCGCGGTCAGCGTGGGGTTCTTGCTGTTTACCCTGTTTACCTCGAACCCGTTCGAGCGCCAGTTCCCGGCCCCCATGGAAGGCCGCGACCTCAATCCGCTGTTGCAGGACCCTGGGCTGGTGGTGCATCCGCCCATGCTCTATATGGGCTATGTGGGCTTCGCCGTGGCTTTCGCCTTTGCCATAACCGCCTTGATTACCGGCCGCGTGGATAGCGCCTGGACGCGCTGGACGCGGCCCTGGACGACCGCGGCATGGATGTTTCTGACCATTGGCGTCACGCTTGGCAGCTGGTGGGCCTACAAGGAACTGGGCTGGGGCGGCTGGTGGTTCTGGGACCCGGTCGAAAACGCCTCCTTCATGCCGTGGCTGGTCGGCACCGCGCTGATTCATTCGCTGGCGGTCACCGAGAAGCGCGGCATCTTCAAGAGCTGGACGGTACTGCTGGCGATCACCGCGTTTGCCTTGTCGCTGCTGGGGACGTTCCTGGTGCGCTCGGGGGTGCTGATTTCGGTGCATGCTTTTGCCACCGATCCGACCCGCGGTATATACATCCTGACCTTCTTTGCTGTCGTGGTCGGCGGGTCGCTGCTGCTTTACGCCCTGCGCGCGGCCCAGTTCGAAGCCGGCCGCGAGCCGGTTGCGGCGTTGTCTCGGGAAGGCTTGCTGTTGCTCAACAACATCTTCCTGGTGGTTGCTGCCGCCGGCGTGTTGCTGGGCACGCTCTATCCCATCCTGGCTGATTCGCTGGGCATGGGGCGCCTATCGGTCGGCCCGCCGTATTTCAACAAGGTCTTCATTCCGCTGACCGTGCCGCTGGTGGTGCTGATCGGCGCCGCCGCAGTGATGGCCTGGAAGCGTACCCGGGCCGACGTGCTGCGTTCGCGCCTTTGGGTCCCCTTGATCGTCTCCATCGTCGCTGGCGTGGCCCTGCCGCTATTCACGGTCGGCACCACGGCGGTGGCCGCGGTTGCCGGCTGCGTATTGGGCTGCTGGGCGATCGTGACCGCTTTCGAGGATATCCTGCGGCGTAGCCGCGGGCGTCGCGTGATGCTGCCGCGCAACGTGGTCGGCATGGCCCTCGCCCATGCCGGGGTGGGCATTTTCGTCATCGGTGTCAGTCTGGTGAGCGGCTTCGGCGGCGAGCACGACGTACGGCTGGCACCAGGGCAGAGCACGGAAATGGTTGGCTACGAGTTCACCTTTCTCGGTACCCGGCACGTGGACGGGCCGAATTTCGTTGCCGAAATCGGCGATTTCATCGTTCGCGAAGACGGCCGCCAGATCGCGGAGCTGTTTCCCTCCAAACGACGCTATAACGCCGGCGGTCAGAGCATGACCGAAGCCGGTATCGATGTCGGTATCACCCGCGATATCTATGTGTCTCTCGGCGAGCCGTTGTCCGGCGATGCCTGGAGCGTGCGAATCTATCATCGGCCGTTCGTGCGCTGGATCTGGGCGGGCGGCTTCATCTCGGCGCTGGGTGGTCTGATCGCGCTCACCGACAAACGCTATCGCCGCCGCCGTGCCACCGCTGACAAGCCGGTGGCAACGGATCGCGGCCTGACCACGGCGAGTGCATGATGCGCTGGCGCCTGGTTCTGCCGATCGTTATCGTGTTTGCGCTGATCGTGCTGCTCGGCTACGGCCTCACGCGGCGCCCGGATATCCTGCCCTCGGCGTTCATCGATAAGCCGGCGCCCGCATTCGATCTGCCGACGCTCGCCTCCGACCGGGACCGGATCACGGTCGACGATCTGAAAGGCCGGGTGACGCTGGTGAACGTCTGGGCGAGCTGGTGCGTGGCCTGTCGCGCAGAGCACGAGCTGATTACTGCCGTGTCGCGGCGTACCGGCGTGCCGGTGGTCGGTCTGAATTACAAGGACACCGAGGCCGACGCGCTGCGCTGGCTGGGGCGCTACGGCAACCCGTTTGCGGTGGTCGCATTCGATCCGAGCGGGGCGACCGGTATCGACTGGGGCGTGTCGGCCGTGCCGGAGACCTTCGTGGTCGATGCGCAGGGCATCATCCGTTACAAGGTGGTTGGGCCGATTACGCGCGAAGAGATGAACGCATCGCTCATTCCGAAGCTCGAGCAGCTCAAGGCAAAGGGATCCTGATGCGCACGCTGCTGGTCGGCTTGTTGCTGTTGCTCGCTACGTCCGCTGCCCAGGCGGTAGACCTGCAGGGCGAGGAACTGGCGCGTTATCACGCCCTCAACGCCGAGCTGCGTTGTCTGATCTGTCAGAACCGCAGCATTGCCGAATCGGATGCGCCGCTGGCCCAGGACCTGCGCGCCATCGTTGAACGTCAGATCGCGCAAGGGCGCAGCGACGCCGAGATCAAGCAGTACCTGGTCGATCGTTACGGCAAGTGGGTGCTCTACGATCCGCCGCTGGATTCGGCCACGATCATTCTCTGGGCAGGGCCGTTCGTCATGCTGGCAATCGGCCTGCTGGTGGTTTTCCTGCTGATGCGCCGGCGCCGTGGCGCGCCGGCGCCATCGCCGTCGTTGGACCGCGAGCGACTTAATCGTGTGCTCGACGAACAGGCACGAGACGCGGACACCGACTCGTCTGAAGAGCGTTCATGACCGAATTTCTTGTTTTTGCGGCAGTGCTCGTCGCTGCCAGTCTCGTATTCGTTCTGGTGCCACTCTGGCGCGCGGGCACGCCGTCCGCGGACAAGCGCCGGGCGGCGAATATCACGATCTACCATCAGCGCTATGCCGAGATCGAGCGCGAGGTGGCTGCGGGCGCACTGACTCGACAGGACGCCGAAAGCCAGAAGGATGAGCTCGGCGCCCGCCTGCTCGCCGATATCGACGATACGCCTGAGCTGGCACCGTCGCCCAGGGCTGCGCGCCGGCCGTGGGTGGCCACGATACTGGTGCTCGCCGTGATGGTGGGCGGCTCGGCCGCGGTGTACTGGAAGATCGGCGACTATCAGGCCTTCGTCGAACAGGATACGCCCGACCTGAACGCGATGATCGCGGAACTGGAGCAGCGGGTAAACGATCATCCCGACGACATGCAGGCACGCGCGATGCTCGCGCGTGCGAGCGAGGCCGGCGGCGATTACGGCGCGGCCGCCGAGCAATATCGTGCGCTCAATGCGGCCATGCCGGCGCCGCGGCCGCCGATCATCGCCGCCGAAGCGCAGGCGACTCTGGCCGCGACCGATGATCTGCAGGGTCGGGCGAAAACACTCTACGAGCAGCTGCTCGAACTGGAGCCACAAAGCCGCGAGGCGCTTTGGTATCTGGGCCTGGCCGCGGCCGAGCGCGGCGAGGGTGAGGCGGCTATCGACTACTGGGACCGGTTGCTGGCCCAGGATCTGCCCGAAGACTTCGCCACCATGGTCGCCAACCGCCGCGCCGAACTGGCCGGTGAGAAACCGACCTTGTCGAATGACTAAGCGTGTTGTTTCGCCCCAGTAAAGGGGTTAACGTCGCTGCTAAACCAACCCGACCCCATAGGCGATGGCAAACGAAACCCGGCTCGAATACGACTCTCTTCCGGCGGTTGCGCCGTCCTATCTACGGGCCGCGACGACGCTGTCGGGCGGCCTGTCCGGCGATGAAACCATACCGCCGATCGTTGCAGAACTGCCGGATCTCGAGGTCCGCGCCGAAGAGCTGGCGAAGTATCGCAAGGTGTGCGGTTTTCAGCATTCGCCGCATTTGCCGGTCACCTATCCCCATGTGCTGGCCTTTCCCATGCACATGGCGGTACTCACCCACAAGCGTTTTCCGCTCAAGCTGCTGGGCCTGATTCATCTGCGTAACCAGATTACCCAGTATCGGGCCATCGAGACCGCGGAAAAGCTGCATATCGAGGTCAGCGTCGGCGGCCATCGGGAAGTCGAGAAGGGCGTCGAGTTCGATCTGGTCACGCGCGTGCGCGACCGGGCCGGCGAACTGATCTGGCAGGAAGACAGTTCGATGCTTTCGCGCCAGAAAACCAACGTACCCAAGTCGCCCAAGAAGAAGCACGACGACGGGCTCGGCTTCGATATCGAAGAAGAAGTCACCTGGGACGTGCCCGAAAACATCGGGCGCCGCTATGCCAGCGCGGCGGGCGACTACAACCCGATCCACCTGAGCCCCTGGAGCGCGAAGCTGTTCGGTTTTCCGCGCGCCATCGCGACCGGCATGTGGACCAAGGCACGCGCCGCGGCGGAACTCGAGCCGAAGCTCGAGCAGGCCGCCTATACGCTGACGCTGGGTTTCAAGAAACCGGTCTTCCTGCCGAGCAAGGCCCGCTTTGCCTACAGCCTTGGCGCACAGGGCGCGGATTTTGCATTGACCAATCCCAAAGGCGATATCGTCCACCTGCTTGGCGATATACGCTATCTCTAGATTTAAATTCGAAGGGCTGACAAGCCAAAGGATCGACTATGCGTATTCGTAAGGCGGTGTTCCCGGTCGCAGGGCTGGGCACGCGTTTTCTGCCGGCAACCAAGGCCAGCGCCAAAGAGATCCTGCCGGTGGTGGACAAGCCGCTGATCCAGTATGCGGTCAAGGAGGCGATCGCAGCCGGCGCCGAGGAAATGGTGTTCATCACGAGTCACACCAAGAACTCGATCATGGATCATTTCGATCGGGACTATGAGCTGGAAGCCACGCTCGAGGCCAAGGGCAAGGAAGAATTGCTGCAGGCGGTCAAGGACGTACTACCGCCGGGTATCAGCTGTGTCTATATCCGCCAGCCCGAGCAGATGGGCCTTGGTCATGCCATCAGCTGCGCATTGCCGGCCGTGGGCGACCAGGATTTCGCCGTCATCCTCGCTGACGACTTGATCGCGGGCTCCTTCCAGCCGTGCATGGCGCAGATGCAGCGGGTGTATCAGGAGTACGGCACGAGCGTGCTCGCGGTACAGCGCGTGCCCTGGGAAGAAACCTACAAGTACGGCATTGTGGAAGTGGAGCCGATCGGCCCCGGGCTGTCCGAAATTCGCGGCATCGTGGAAAAACCCGATCCGGACAAGGCCCCGTCGAATCTGGCCGTGGTCGGCCGCTATATCCTCACGCCACGCATATTCCGGCTGCTGGACAAGACCAAGCCCGGTGCGGGGGGCGAGATCCAGCTCACCGACGCCATCGAGGCACTGATGGGCGAGCAGACCGTGCTGGCCTACGAGTTCGAAGGCACCCGCTACGACTGCGGCAGCAAGTTCGGCTACCTCAAGGCCAACGTCGAAATGGGGCTTCAGCACCACGAGATCGGCGACGAGTTTCGCAGCTACCTCAAAAACCTCACGGCGGGCTGGGACGAAGAAGACGATGCGAACAAGACTGGCTGAGACCGGCCCGTGTTCGGTCACGGGCAAGGGTACGGTTTGTTATCATTAGCGGCCATCGCGGCGCCCGCCGGCAGGCGTCGCATCGGCACGGTTTGAACGAGGCGATCCCGGCGCCTCGACACGGCCACAGGGCCTTAGTCTATGAAAAGCGAACTTAACGACAAGTTCATCGAGAATTCTCCTCTGTTCGGCGGCAACGCAGCCTACGTCGAGTCCTACTACGAGCAATATCTCAAGGATCCCGACTCGGTCGAGCCGAGCTGGCGCGAGTACTTCAAGAGCCTTAACGGCGATGGCGCTGAAGACGTCGCGCACGGGCCGATTCGCGACTCGTTCGTGGATACCCAGGCCTCGGCGGGCCAGGGCGCGCGGCCGCGGGCAAGCATGTCGCAGCGCGCCGCCCAGAAGCAGGCAGGCGTGCTACGCCTGATCAACTATTACCGCATGCGCGGCCACCAGGCCGCCGATCTGGACCCGCTCGGCCTCTACGAGCGTCCGAACGTGCCGGACCTGGACCCGGCTTTTCACGGGCTGGGCGAAGCGGATATGGATACCGTCTTCAACACCGGGTCGCTGTTCACCGAAGCCGACGAACTGCCGCTGCGCGATATCATCGACATCTGCAAGCGGGTGTACACGGGTACGATCGGCACCGAGTACATGTACATCACCGACACCCGCCAGAAGCGCTGGATTCAGCGCCGCCTCGAGGCCAGCGTCGACAAGCCGCGCCTGAACGAAAAGGAAAAGCGGGAAGTACTGCGCCAGCTGACCGCGGCAGAAGGCATCGAGCGCTATCTGCATACCAAGTATGTCGGGCAGAAGCGCTTCTCGCTGGAAGGCGCCGACAGCATGATCCCGGCGCTGGATGAAGTGGTGCGCTCGGCCGCGCGTAGCCACGTGGACGAGATCGTGATCGGCATGGCCCATCGTGGCCGCCTGAACGTGCTCGTGAACATCCTCGGCAAGTCGCCGAAGGAGTTGTTCGCCGAATTCGAAGGCGACTACGACCTCGACGAACTCGAGATGTCGGGCGACGTGAAGTATCACATGGGTTTCTCTACCGACATCGAAATCGAAGACGAGCGCGTGCATCTCGTGCTGGCCTTCAACCCCTCGCATCTCGAGGCGGTGAATCCGGTGGTACAGGGCTCGGTCAAGGCGCGCCAGGAGCGCCGCCACGACGAAGAAGGCGAGACGATTCTGCCGGTGCTCATCCACGGCGATGCGTCGTTTGCCGGCCAGGGCATCGTCATGGAGACGCTGCAGCTGTCGCAGGCCGAAGGCTATGCCACCGGCGGCACCGTGCATCTGGTGGTGAACAACCAGCTCGGTTTCACCATGCAGAACCCGATCACCGCCAAGCTGGGTGAGGTCTCGCGTACGTCGCAGTACTGCACCGACATCGCCAAGATGCTCGAAGCGCCGGTGTTTCACGTCAACGGCGACGACCCGGAAGCAGTCGTGTTCGTCACCCGTCTGGCCATGGATTACCGCGAGACGTTCGGCAAGGACGTGATCGTCGACATGATCTGCTATCGGCGCCATGGCCATAACGAGGCAGACGAGCCGGCGGTCACCCAGCCGCTGATGTACCAGAAGGTCAAGCAGATGGAGACGACCCGCAAGCTGTATGCGGGCAAGCTCGAATCCGAAGGCCTGATCGACAAGGACGAAGCCCAGCAGTTCGCCGACGCCTATCGCGACGGCCTCGACGAAGGCAAGAACATCTCGCGCACCACGCTCGGCCTGGTCGGCAACGAACATACCGTGGACTGGGCGCGCTACAGCCGGCAGCGCTGGTCGGATATCGTCGACACCTCGGTGCCGGTGGAAACGCTGCAGCGGCTCGCCTCGCGGCTGCATGACCTGCCCGACAGCTTCGAGCTGCACAAGCGCGCACAGCGCATCATCGATGATCGCGGCAAGATGGCCGCCGGCGCTTCGCGTATCGACTGGGGCTTTGCCGAGCATATGGCCTATGCGACCCTGCTCGACGACGGCTTCAACGTGCGCCTGTCCGGTCAGGACTCCGGCCGTGGCACGTTCTTCCATCGCCACTCGGTGCTCTACAACCAGAAGGACGGTCAGAAGTTCATTCCGTTGAAGCATGTGGGCCGCGAAAGCGCGATGTTCACGGTCAACGACACGCTGCTTTCCGAGGCGGGCGTGCTCGGCTTCGAGTATGGCTACGCCACCGCCGATCCGTCGACGCTCACCATCTGGGAAGCCCAGTTCGGTGACTTCGTCAACGGTGCTCAGGTGATCATCGACCAGTTCATCTCCAGCGGTCAGGCCAAGTGGGGCCGGCTGTGCGGCTTGGTGATGTTCCTTCCGCACGGCTATGAAGGCCAGGGCCCGGAGCATTCCTCGGCACGACTGGAGCGTTTTCTGCAGCTGTGCGCCGAGCGCCACATGATTGTCTGCGTACCGTCCACGCCGGCGCAGTGGTTCCACCTGTTGCGCCAGCAGATGGTGCGCGATCTGCGCATGCCGCTGGTGGTGCTCACGCCCAAGAGCCTGCTGCGTCATCGGCTGTCGACCTCGACGCTCGAGGATTTGGCCGAGGGCCAGTTCAACTTCGTCATCGACGAGCCCGACAGCATCGACGACGACGCCATCGAGCGCGTCGTGTTCTGTAGCGGCAAGGTCTACTACGATTTGTATCAGGCTCGTGAAGAGCGCGAACTCGACAACGTGGCGCTGGTGCGTATCGAACAGCTCTATCCGTTCCCGGCCAACGACTACGCGGCGGTGCTCGATCGCTACAAGAACGCCGAGGAGGTGGTGTGGTGCCAGGAAGAGCCGGAGAATCAGGGCGCCTGGTATCAGATCAAGCATCGCCTGCAGGTGCCGCTGGCCGAACGCCACGAGCTGCTCTATGCCACACGCCCGGGTGCGGCGACGACCGCCGCGGGTTACCACAAGCTGCACGTCAAGCAGCAGGAAGCGGTGGTCGACGCAGGCCTGACCGGCGGCGAGCGCCTCGTGGACAAGGGCAAGGCGCAGACGCGCAAGTCTCGTTCCAAGAAGAAGTGATATTGGCCGCGCGCTAGCACGCGGATTCACGTCAACGATCTCGACAAGTTAGGAAACACCAAGCATGGCCACAGAAGTCAAAGTCCCGGAGCTTCCGGAATCCGTCAGCGAAGCCACCGTGGGTGAGTGGCAGAAGAACAAGGGCGACAAGGTCGGCCGCGACGAGAACCTCGTCGACCTCGAGACCGACAAGGTCGTGCTCGAAGTGCCCTCGACCTCGGCGGGCGTGCTCGCCGAAATCAAGGTGTCCGCCGGCGATACCGTCAAGGCGGGCGACGTGCTGGCCATCGTCGAGGAAGGTGACGGCTCGGATGCCGGCGACGACGGTGACGACGACACGTCGGACGACGACAAGAAAGCCGCGGCCGACGACGACAGCGACGCCAAGAGCGACGAAGCCGAAGACGAGGCCGCAGAAAAGGCCGATTCGGGCGACGACGAGGCGATCGCCAGTCCTGCAGCCAAGAAGCTGATGGACGAAAACGATGTGGCCGCGCGCAATGTCGAAGGCACCGGCAAGGACGGCCGGATCACCAAGGCCGACGTGCAGAAGGCGATCGACAACAAGGGCGATTCCAAGCCGGCCCAGGGCGAAGACAAATCGCAGTCGCGCGCCGACTCCAGTTCCGAGCGCGAGGAGCAGGCCGTATCCGAACAGGCCGACCGTCAGGCCCTCGCCGATGCCCCCAGCGAACGCACCGAGCAGCGCGTACCGATGACGCGTATTCGCCAGCGCATTGCCGAGCGCCTGCTGGATGCCAGCCAGAACACCGCCATGCTCACGACCTTCAACGAGGTCGACATGAAGGCGGTGATGGATCTGCGCAATCAGTACAAGGACAAGTTCGAGAAGGATCACGAAGTCCGTCTCGGCTTCATGTCGTTCTTCGTCAAGGCCGCGGTCGAAGCCCTCAAGCGCTTCCCGATCGTCAACGCCTCCATCGACGAAGGCGATATCGTCTATCACGGCTTCTACGATATCGGCGTGGCCGTATCCTCGCCGCGAGGCCTGCTGGTCCCGGTGCTGCGCGATGCCGATCAGCAGTCCTACGCGCAGATCGAATCCACGATCCGGGACCTCGGCAAGCGTGCCCAGGAAGGCAAGGTCACCATGGACGAAATGAGTGGCGGTACCTTCACGATCACCAACGGCGGCGTGTTCGGCTCACTGCTGTCGACGCCGATCATCAACCCGCCGCAGGCCGCGATTCTCGGCATGCATGCCACCAACGACAAGCCGGTGGTGGTTGACGGCGAAATCGTGATCCGCCCGGTCATGCAGCTCGCGCTGTCCTATGATCACCGCCTCATTGACGGCCGCGACGCGGTGCTGTTCCTGCGCACGATCAAGGAACTCATCGAAGATCCGGCCCGGTTGCTGCTGCAGGTCTAGGCCCACATCGGTAACCGTCACACGTAATTGCAAGGAAAAGCATGAGCAAGGAATTCGATGTCGTCGTTATCGGCGCCGGTCCGGCGGGTTATGTCGCTGCCATTCGCGCGGCACAGCTGGGCATGGACGTGGCCTGTATCGACAAATGGCTGGACCTCAACGACAAGCCGTCGCTGGGTGGTACCTGCCTCAACGCCGGGTGTATCCCGTCGAAGGCGCTGCTCGAGTCCAGTGAGCTCTACGATCGCGCGAACAACGAGTTCGCCGATCACGGCATCAAGGCCAGCAAGGTCGAACTCGATCTGGCCAAGATGCAGAAGCGCAAGGCCGGAGTCGTCTCGCAGCTGACCGGCGGTATCGCCAGCCTGTTCAAGGCAAATGGCGTGACGTCATTCGCCGGCAGCGGTCAGGTAGTGGATTCGGGTGAGGTGCTGTTCGTCGATCACGACGGCAAGGAAACCACCTTCAAGGCCGACAAGATCATCATCGCCGCCGGTTCGGAGCCGGTCGAGCTCGATATCGCCCCCTTCGACGGCGATCGCATCGTCGATTCCTGGGGCGCGCTGGAATTCGATGAGGTGCCGAAAAAGCTGGGCGTCATCGGCGCCGGCTATATCGGCGTGGAACTGGGCAGCGTCTGGTCGCGCCTGGGTAGCGACGTGACGCTGCTGGAAGCGGTCGACGAATTCATGCCGATCGCCGATCGCGACGTGGCCAAGGAAGGCCTCAAGTCGTTCAAGAAGCAGGGCCTGGATATCCAGCTTGGTGCCCGCGTCACCGAAGCCAAGGCGACCAAGAACGGCGTCGAGGTCAAGTACACGCAGGGTGACGAATCGCATACGACCACCTTCGACCGCCTGGTGGTCGCCGTGGGCCGGCGTCCCCATACGAAAGACCTGTGTGCCAAGGGCGCGCGCGTGGAGCTCGACGACAAGGGCTTTGTTGACGTCGACGAGAGCTTTCGTACCAGCCTGCCGGGTGTCTATGCCGTCGGTGACGTGATCGGCAATCCGATGCTGGCCCACAAGGGCATGGAAGAGGGCGTCGCCGTCGCCGAAATTCTGGACGGCCAGAAGCCGCACCTGAACTACGACGTGATCCCCTCGGTGGTCTACACCCACCCGGAAATGGCCTGGGTCGGCAAGACCGAAGCACAGGTGAAGTCGGCCGGTACCGAATACCGGGTCGGCCAGGTGCCGTTCGCGGCCAATGGTCGGGCCAAGGCGCTGGCCCAGCAGGGCGGTTTCGTCAAGATGATCGCCGATGCCAACACCGATGAGATTCTGGGCGTGCACATGATCGGCCCTTACGTCTCCGAGCTGGTCCAGGAAATGGTTGTTGCCATGGAGTACAAAGCATCGAGCGAAGATATCGCCCGAATCATCCATGGACATCCCACGCTGGGCGAGACGGTGCATGAAACCGCGCTGGCCGTGGACGGGCGACCGATTCACTTCCCGCCGAAGCGCAAGAAGTAAGCGCTGAATGGCCGCAGAGGAAGAAGATCGCTCGCTAGCGAAAGGCAGCAAGAACGGTACCGGCGAAAAAGCCGATGGCGCAGGCGCTGACGGCGGCCACGACGGTACCGAAGAGCACAAGAACGGCAACGACAAGGGCCGACAGTCGTTGCCGTTTCTGTGTCTGGCGGCGCTGGGCATCGTCTACGGCGATATCGGCACCAGCCCGATCTACGCGCTACGCGAAGCGTTCTATTCGCATGACGGCATTACCGTCATGCCGGCCAATATCTTCGGCGTGCTCTCACTGCTGTTCTGGTCGCTGATCATCGTGATCTCGATCAAGTATCTGGCCGTGGTCATGCGCGCGAGCAACAACGGCGAGGGCGGGATCATCGCCCTCGTCGCTCTTCTCAACCCCTGGAAGACGGAAAAGAAGAACCGCCGTTACATGCTCATGTTGCTCGGCCTGTTCGGCGCGGCCCTGTTGTACGGCGATGGCACGATCACACCCGCGATTTCCGTGCTGAGCGCGATCGAGGGGCTTGAGGTCGCCACGCCCGCCTTCAAGCCATACATCGTACCGATCACCATCGCGATTCTGGTTGGGCTGTTTCTGATTCAGAAACGCGGTACGGCGGCTGTTGGCTCGCTGTTTGGCCCGGTCATGCTGACCTGGTTCGCCGTGCTGGGCCTGCTCGGCATCAATGGCATCGTGCATCACCCCGGCGTTATTGCCGCCGTCAACCCGATCTACGCTGCCAGCTTCTTTGCCGATAACGGCCTTGCCGGCTTCCTGGTGCTCGGCACGGTGTTCCTGGTGGTGACGGGCGGTGAGGCTTTGTACGCGGATATGGGCCATTTCGGCCTGGCGCCGATTCGTCTGGCCTGGTTCTTTCTGGTGCTGCCCGCGCTGCTGCTGAACTACTTCGGCCAGGGCGCGATGATGCTGGAAAACCCCGATATCACCCAACCATTCTACCAGATGGCGCCCGACTGGGCGCTGTATCCGGTGGTGGGCCTGGCGACGCTGGCCACGGTGATCGCTTCCCAGGCGGTCATTTCCGGCGTGTTCTCGCTTACGCGGCAAGCAGTTCAGCTCGGCCAGTTGCCGCGCCTGAACATCGTGCAAACCTCGCACGAGTCCTACGGTCAGGTTTATATCCCGTTCATGAACTGGGTGCTGATGGCTGCCACCATCGGGCTCGTGCTTGGATTCGGCTCGTCGAGCAATCTGGCTGCGGCCTATGGCGTGGCCGTGTCCATGGATATGGTCATCACCACGATCCTGGCGTTCTTCGTGGCCTATCGCTGGGGCTGGTTCCCGCGCATCGCGGGTGTGATCGCGGCCCTGCTGCTGGTGGTCGATCTCGCCTTCTTCGGCGCCAACGTATTCAAGATACCCGACGGCGGCTGGTATCCGCTGGTGGTCGCCGGCGTGATCTTCTTCGTCATGGGAACCTGGCGGCGCGGCCGCGAGCTGGTGGGTCGTCATCTCCAGGACGATACGGAGCCGCTCGACGAATTCATCGAATCGCTCGACGAACTGCCGATGCGTATCGAGGGCACCGCGGTGTTCATGACCGAGGCCACCCACAAGACGCCGCCGATGCTGCTGCATCATCTGCGTCACAACCGTGTGCTGCACGAACAGGTCATTCTGCTCACGGTCAATACGCTCGACGTACCGCGGGTACCGGCAGCGGATCGGCTCAAGATCGACGATCTGGGCCGTGGCGTGTATCGAGTGCAGGTCTATTACGGCTTCATGCAGGCCAGCAATGTGCCGGTGGCATTGCGCTTTGCCGGCGAGTTCGGCCTGGATGTGGACCTTGAACACACCACCTTCTATGTCGGTCGCGAGTCGCTGATCCCCACCAGCGAAGTGCCGGGCATGATGGTCTGGCGCGAGCATATGTTCGCGTTCATGGCACTCAACGCCACGCGGGCGACATCCTATTATCGTATTCCGCCCGAACGGGTGGTGGAACTCGGTATCCAGATAGAAATCTGATCGCGCGCGCGGCCGGGGCGAAGGCTCACCGGCCGCGCGCCGCGGCCCACGGCTGGTAGAATCCCGGCACGGTTTGCAGCGCAACCACGAGGCATTATGGCAGGCCATAGTAAATGGGCGAATATTCAGCACCGCAAGAACGCCCAGGACAAGAAGCGCGGTAAGATTTTCACCAAGATCATTCGCGAGATCACGGTGGCTGCCCGTATGGGCGGCGGCGATCCGAACGACAACCCGCGTCTGCGGCTGGCCTGGGACAAGGCGCTTGCCGCCAACATGCCCAAGGACAATATCGAACGGGCGGTCAAGCGCGGCACCGGCGACGGGCAGGGCGACAACTACGAAGAGATTCGCTACGAAGGTTACGGCCCCAATGGCGTCGCGATCATGGTCGACTGCATGACCGACAACAAGAACCGGACGGTTTCCGAGGTGCGTTACACCTTCAACCGCAACGGCGGCAATCTGGGCGCCGATGGGTCGGTGGCCTATCTGTTCGATCGCAAGGGCGTACTCACCTACGGCCCGGACAACGACGACGAAGACGTGCTCGCGCCGGCGCTGGATGCTGGTGCCGAGGATCTGGTCGAATACGAGGACGGCTCCTTCGACGTACTCACCGCGCCCGACGACTACACGCAGGTCAAGGCCGCGGTGGAAGCAGCCGGTTTTGCCCCCGATGCCGCCGATGTGACCATGCGCCCGGCAACGACTGTCGAACTCCAGGGCGAGGACGCACAGAGCTGTCTCAAGCTGCTCGATGCGCTCGAGGATCTGGACGACGTACAGAACGTCTACAGCAACGTCGAGCTGGACGCAGAGACCCTTGCCGACGCCCCGGCCTGACGGCGGCATGGCACGTATTCTCGGGATCGATCCGGGGTCCACGGTCACCGGCTTTGCGGTGATCGAGGGCGGGGCACAGCCGCGCTCCATCGTCATCGATTGTATCCGCCTGCCGCGGGTGGCTTTCCCTGTACGGCTGGGCCTCATCTTCGAACGACTGAGCGCGGTCATCAACGAGTATCGTCCCGACGAAATGGCAATCGAGGATGTGTTCGTGTCGCGCAACGCCGCGAGCGCGCTCAAGCTGGGACAGGCCCGCGGCGCGGCGATCTGTGCAGGCGCTGCGAACGGCCTGCCCGTATCGGAGTACACGCCGACCCAGATCAAGCAGGCGATCGTGGGGCGGGGCCATGCCGACAAGAAACAGATCCAGCACATGGTGCGCGTGCTGCTGGGCGTGGATGCCACCTTGCAGGCCGACGCGGCCGATGCGGCGGGCGTGGCGGTATGCCATATCCACCACAGTCGCAGTGCCGCACGTATGAAGATCGCTGCCAACACAACGGGCCGCCGGGCATGATCGGGCAATTACGCGGACGCATCATCGAAAAACAGCCGCCGCGGCTGGTCATCGACGTGGGCGGGGTCGGCTATGAAGTCGAAGCGCCGCTGTCGACCTTCTTCGCCCTCGGCGAGGGCCGGCGGCCCGGCGACAACGCCAGCCACGGCGAAGTCACGCTGCTCACGCAGATGGTCGTGCGCGAAGACGCCATGCTGCTCTACGGTTTCGCCACCGCCGACGAACGCAGCCTGTTTCGGGAGTTGATCAAGGTTTCCGGTGTCGGCGCCAAGCTCGCGTTGACCGTACTCTCGGGTATGAGCGTGGCGGATTTCGTGGCCACCATTGAAGCCGACGATGCCGCGCGGCTGACCGGGCTGCCCGGGGTGGGCAAGAAGACCGCGGCGCGCCTGCTGGTGGAAATGCGCGACAAGCTCTCCGGCACCGCGATCGCGCCGGCGCTGGCACCGGCGGCCAGCAGCGAAGCCGGCGTTGGCGACGTGCAGTCGATCGCCCGCCAGGCGTTGACCTCGCTGGGCTACAAGCCGGCCGAATCGGACCGGTTGCTCAAGGGCATCGACGCCGAGGGCATGGATAGCGAAGCCCTGATTCGCGAAGCCCTGCGCCGGGCGGTGCGCTGACATGGAAGACGCGCAACGGCTGATCGGCGCCAGTACCCAGGGCGACGAGGTGCGTTTCGACCGCGCCCTGCGCCCGCGCGGGCTGGCCGAGTACATCGGCCAGGCCAGCGTACGCGAACAAATGGAGATATTCGTCAGCGCGGCCCGGGCACGTGGCGAAGCGCTCGACCATGTACTGATCTTCGGACCGCCGGGTCTGGGCAAGACCACGCTCGCGCACGTCATCGCCAACGAAATGCAGGTCGGCTTTCGCCAGACCTCGGGCCCGGTGCTGGAACGCCCGGGCGATCTGGCCGCCTTGCTGACCAACCTCGAGCCCAACGACGTACTGTTCATCGACGAAATCCACCGGTTGTCGCCGGTGGTCGAGGAAGTGCTTTATCCCGCGCTCGAGGACTACCAGATCGATATCGTCATCGGCGAAGGTCCGGCGGCGCGTTCGATCAAGCTCGACCTTCCGGCATTCACCCTGGTGGGTGCGACCACCCGCGCCGGCGCTCTGACCTCGCCGCTGCGCGATCGTTTCGGTATCGCCCAGCGCCTGGAGTTCTATTCGCATACCGACCTGGGGCATATCGTCACCCGTTCGGCCGCCATTCTCGAGGTGTCGATCGACGAGGCAGGCGCAGCCGAGATCGCACGCCGCGCCCGGGGCACGCCGCGCGTGGCCAATCGCCTGCTGCGGCGCGTACGCGACTATGCCGAAGTCCGCGCCGACGGCCGTATCAGCCATGCCGTGGCACGCCAGGCTATGGACATGCTCAAGGTGGACGACAACGGCTTCGACATCATGGACCGCAAGCTCCTTGGCGCGCTGCTCGAAAAGTTCGACGGCGGCCCGGTCGGCGTGGAAAGCCTCGCGGCCGCGATCGGCGAAGCACGCGAAACCATCGAAGACGTCATCGAGCCCTATCTGATCCAGCAGGGCTTCATGATGCGCACGCCCCGTGGCCGTCTTGCCACCCAGGCCAGCTATCGCCACTTCGGTCTGGCGCAGCCGGCCGGCCGGGACGCCGGCGCGGCGGACCTGTTCAACCCGATGCCCGGCGATGACTGACACGCAGACCTTGGAGCAAACCGCCATGCGCTACCGGGTACGCGTGTTCTACGAGGACACCGATGCCAGCGGCGTGGTCTATCACGCCAACTATCTGAAGTACCTCGAGCGCGCGCGCACCCTGTGGCTGGAGGCCCAGGGGCACAGCCATCGCAGCCTCGCCGAGAGCCACGGCATCGCATTCACGCTGGCCGACGCCAAGCTTCAGTTCAAGCAGCCGGCACGTCTGGACGACGATATCGAAGTGCTCACGACGGTAGCCGATCAGCGGCGTGCCCGCATCATTTTCGAGCAGACCATTCGCCGCGAAAAAACCGTGCTTATTCAGGCACGATTCACCGTGGCGTGTGTCAGAATCCACGATTTCCGGCCCTGTGCGCTGCCGGAGTTATTGCAAAAGGAGATGCAATGAACGTTGCGACGGACATGTCCCTGTGGGGGCTGGTCATGCAGGCAAGCCTGCTCGTCAAACTCGTCATGCTTGCGTTGTTGTTGGCATCCGTTGTGTCCTGGATCCTCATCTTCAGCAAACGACGCCTGCTCAGCCAGACCCAGAACGACATGGAATGGTTCGAGGATCGTTTCTGGTCGGGCGGCAACCTCAAGGATATCTACGCGGAAACCCAGGCCCAGGCCGACACCAGCCGCGGCATGCCGTCGTTGTTCAAGAACGGCTACGACGAGCTGCGTCGTCAGCGCAGCACCGGCAACGCGAGTCCGCAGGAAATCGTGCCGTCGGTCCAGCGCGCCATGCGCGTGGCCCTGTCGCGGGAACTCGAACGCCTCGAACGCGGTCTGGCCGTGCTGGCAACGATCGGCTCGATCAGCCCCTATGTGGGCCTGTTCGGCACCGTGTGGGGCATCATGAGCGCCTTCATTGCCCTCGGTAACGTCAAACAGGCCAGCCTGTCGATGGTTGCCCCCGGTATTGCCGAAGCGCTGATCGCCACCGCCATGGGCCTGTTCGCGGCCATCCCGGCGGTCGTGGCCTACAACTTCTTCAGCAACAAGGTCGACTTCATCGAGAATCGCTTTCAGACCTTCATGGAAGAGATGTCCGGCATCGTCGAGCGCGGCGTGAACGCTGCCACGCCCGCGCCGCGGGCCGCGCAGGACAAACCCCGCCCGGCGCCGGAACCCGCGCGTACGCCGCCCGAGCTTTAATCCTGCCGCCTGTCTTCGGAACTACTGACTATGTCTATTCGAGGAAAACGTCGGCTGGCCAGCGAGATCAACGTCGTGCCCTATATCGACGTCATGCTCGTGCTGCTGATCATCTTCATGGTCACCGCACCGTTGTTGACCACCGGTGTGGAAGTCGACCTGCCGGACGCTTCTGCCCAGGTACTGGATACCGAGGACAACGATCCGATCGTGCTCTCGGTCACCCAGGACGGCCAGCTGTATCTCAACGTCGGCGCTAACCCAGACCAGCCCTTGTCCAGCGACGAAGTGACCGATATCGCCTCGCGCGTGATTCGCGAACGGCCCGAGGCACCGGTGGCGGTGCGCGGCGACGGCTCCGGCAGCTACGGCAACGTGGTACGCGGCATGGTGATGCTGCAGCGCGCGGGCGCGTCGCAGGTGGGGCTGCTCACCGATAATATCGACGACGACAGCACGAGCGAACGCTGACAATGTGGCAGGGATTCGCCGAGAACTGGCGCGCGGTCATCCTCGCGATCGGCCTGCACGTGCTGATTGCGCTGCTGCTGATCGTGGGCGTGAACTTCTTCACCGACGCCTCGTCACGGGGCAATCACGGCCAGAAGATCGTCAACGCCTCCGTGATCAATCCGGATTCGGTGAGTACGGACATGCCGGACGCGGTTTCGCCGGCCGCCGCGCCTGAGGCGCCGCCCGCTGAAGCCGAGCCTGAGCCCGAGCCGGAAGACGACAGCGCAGCCGAGCAGAAGGCAGCGGCAGAGAAGAAACAGGCTGCCGAGGCCAAGGCTGCGCGCGAGAAAGCGGAAAGCGAACGCCAGGCCAAGGAAGAAGCCGCGGCCGCGGCCAAGGCCAAGCGCGAAGCCGATGCAAAAGCCACGCGTGAAGCCGAGGCCAAGGCCCAGGCACAGAAGAAAGCCGAGGCGGAACGCAACGCGAAAGCCGAGGCCGAACGTAAAGCCAAGGCGGAAGCCGAACGCAAGGCCAAGGCACAGGCTGAAGCAAAGAAAAAGGCCGAAGCCGAGGCCAAGGCGAAAGCCGAAGCCCAGCGCAAGGCAGAGGCCGAAGCAGCACGCAAGAAAGCCGAGGCCGAAAAACAGGCGCAGGCCGAAGCCGAGCGCAAAGCCAAGGCCGAAGCCGAGCGCAAGGCCAAGGCGCAGGCCGAGGCCAAGAAGAAGGCCGAGGCCAAGAAGAAGGCCGAAGCCGAGGCGCAGGCCAAAGCCGAAGCCCAGCGCAAGGCCGAGGCGGAAAAACAGGCACGCGAAGAAGCCGCGCGCAAGGCCCGTGCCGAGGCCCAGCGCCAGGCAGCGGCCGAGCAGGCAGCGCGTGAAGCAGCCATGCGTGAAGCGATGCAGCAGGAGGCTGCGGGGCGCCGCAACGCAGCGAATTCACGGGCGCTGGGCGCCTATGTTCAAGCGATCAAGGATCGTGTGGAGTCGAACTGGGTGCGTCCGCCGGGCGCGCGCAATATTTCCTGTAAAGTACGGGTGAAACAGTTGCCCGGCGGCCAGATCACGGGCTTTCGTCTGCTCGGATCCTGTGGAAGCGCGGCAGTGGATCGCTCGGTGGAACAGGCGATTCGCAAATCCGACCCGTTGCCGCGGGCCCCGTCGGACAGCGTCTTTTCTTCTGAAATCGAGTTCAATTTCGAGCCGGATCAATGAAACAAATTCTCGTTAGAACCCAAGCTGCGCTCGCCGCCCTGATCGTGCTGGCGGCAATGGCATCGGCGCCGGCCCAGGCTGCGCTGCAGGTCGACATTACCGACAGCGCACAGAGCGCGATACCGATCGCGATTTCGCCGTTTGGCAGTAGCGGCGGTGCGCTGCCGGTCGACGTGGCCCAGGTGGCCAGCGACGATCTGAAGTCCACCGGCCTGTTCGACGTCACCGAACGCCGCAACATGGCCGAAACGCCGAGCAGCGCCGACCAGGTGAACTACCAGACCTGGCGCAGCTCCTCGGTGGATAATCTCGTGGTCGGCTCGGCCGCGCCCAACGGGCAGGGCGGTTACCGGATCACCTTCGATCTGCTCGACGTGTATCAGGGCCGTTCGATCGCAAGCTTTCAGATCAACGCCGGGCGTAACGAACTGCGCGATGCCGCGCATACCGTGGCCAACCTGATCTACGAGAAATTCGTGGGCGAGAAGGGATACTTCCTCTCGCGGATCGCCTATATCACCATGGCGAAGGAGAACGGCGCCCTACGCTATCGCCTGATCGTATCCGACTACGACGGCAACAACCCGGCGACCGTGTATTCCTCGCGCGACCCGATCATGTCGCCGGCCTGGTCGCCGGACGGCTCGAAGCTGGCCTACGTGGCCTTCGATATCAACCGCGGTCGCAGCAGCCTGCGGGTGCAGGATCTGGCCACCGGCAATATCCGCGAGATTTCGTCGCGCGAAGGTATTAACGGCGCGCCGGCCTGGTCGCCGGACGGACGAAAACTGGCGATGACGCTGTCGTATCGCGGCAATCCGGATATCTACAGCTACGATCTGACCACCAATCAGCTTACCCAGCTGACCAATAACGGCGCCATCGACACGGAAGCCAGCTGGTCGCCCGACGGCAGCCGTATCGCCTTCACATCCGATCGTGGCGGCAAGCCGCAGGTCTATCAGATGCGTAGCGATGGCAGCCAGGTCCAACGCCTGACGTTCGAAGGCGACAGCAACCAGCGCGCGACCTATTCGCCGGATGGCGGTGAAGTCGCGATGGTTCAGAAAAGCGGCAACGGTTTCCGTATTGCAGTTATGGATCTGCAGAACAATAATATCCGTATCGTAAGCGAAGGCCCGCTCGACGACGGCCCGGATTTCGCGCCGAACGGCCAAGCCATCATCTATGCCCGCCAGGGCCGCAACAACGAATTGGCCACGGTATCCACGGACGGCCAGACCCGATCGCGTCTTTCCCAGAGTGGCGAAGTGCGCGAGCCGGCCTGGGGTCCGCTGGGTTATTGATACCGTCGATCAATTCGTTAAAGAAAAGGCTCGGATGATTCCGAGCCGACCTGTTCACAAGGAGCTTTTGAAAAATGAATAAAATGACGTTGAAAATGGGGCAGCGATTTTCGCTGATAGCCGTACTCGTTGCGGCCATGCTGGTACTCGCGGCCTGCGGCGGCAAGAAGAACCTGCGCGATGGCGATGACCTGCCGGCTGCCGGCATGGGTGGCCAGGACGACCAGGGCATGGGCATGAACTCCGGGCGCGACATCGACGTGCGCGGGCTCGAAGGCATCGACCCGGCCGACCGGGCCATGTTCATGGATCCGAACAACCCGCTGTCGACCCGTATCATCTACTTCGATCTCGACCAGAGTGCGATTCCTTCGCGCTTCTCGCAGGCTATTCAGGCCCATGGCCGTTATCTGAGCCAGCATCCGAACGTCAAGCTGCGTCTGGAAGGCCATACCGACGAGCGCGGCACGCGTGAATACAACGTCGCCCTGGGCGAGCGTCGTGCCGAGTCCGTGCAGCAGGCGTTGCAGCTGTCGGGCGCCAGCTCGAGCCAGTTGTCGACCCTGTCGTT
This sequence comes from Salinisphaera sp. C84B14, assembly GCF_040361435.1. Classification (NCBI taxonomy): domain Bacteria; kingdom Pseudomonadati; phylum Pseudomonadota; class Gammaproteobacteria; order Salinisphaerales; family Salinisphaeraceae; genus Salinisphaera; species Salinisphaera sp. C84B14. The sequence continues at coordinate 159,953 of NZ_APNL01000008.1, forward strand.
CGGCGAAGAGCGTCCGGCCGAGCTGGGTTCGAACGAGTCGGCCTATTCGAAGAACCGTCGCGTCGAGTTCATCTACACCAAGTAAGTAGCCATCATGCGTCACGCACTACCGATAGCACTCGTGACGTTTGCCGTGTCCGCGTCGGCCGGGATCACCTCCCGGCCGGCGTCGGCCGCATCGGCGGACGCCGCACAGAACCAGCAGATCATGCTCGCCCAGGCCGATAACAACGGTGGTCCGAACCTGTTCTCGCTGTTTCAGACGGTCCAGCGGCTTCAGTCCGAAGTTCGCGATCTGCAGGGGCAGGTCGATACGCTCAAGTATCAGCTGCGCCAGAACGAGCAGGGCCAGCGCGATCTCTACGAGAACCTCGACAAGCGCCTGAGCGCCGTCGAGGGCGGCGGCTCAGCCGGCGGCGCGGCAGGCGACAGTGGGGCGTCCAGCGGACAGTCCGATTACAGTAGTTCCAGCCAGGATCCGGCAGTCGAAAAGGCCTATACGGCCGCCTTCGACAAGCTCAAATCCGGCGATTACGACGCCGCGATCGGCGCGTTCAAGGGGTTTCTGGAACAGAACCCGGAAAGCACGTACAGCGACAACGCCTGGTATTGGCTGGGCGAGGCGAACTACGTCAAGCGCAACTACGATGCCGCGCTGGAGGCCTTCCAGACGGTGGTCAACCGTTTTCGTGCCAGCAGCAAGGTACCGGGCTCGCTTTACAAGATCGGCGTGATCCAGGACGAGCGCGGCGAGACGGACAACGCCTACGGCACGCTCAAGCGGGTCGTCGATCAGTATCCCGACAGCAACGTGGCCGAGATGGCGCGCAAGCGCCTTCAGGGCATCGACGGCTAGCGGTATTACGTCAGCCGGCGCGACAGACCGCGCCGGCGTTTTGCCCGGCAATGCCGCCGCGCACTACCGAATCGTGCGGCAGGACTTTCTGACCCACCATCGGCAGGCGAAATACTCAATCCGCCTCGCGTTGGTCCGGCTGATCCGACGGCATACACTTCGTCGCTGCAGCAATTGTCTTTTGATCGCTTGATCTTAGCGCCCGTTGGGATCTTGTGCAGCCGGGCGGATTGCCAGGCGCCATGCACGGCGTTGCATACTCGCGAGCGGCTTGCGCCGCTAATCAACTGACCTTCGATTATGAGCCAGCCGAGACGCAAACGCGCGGTCGTCCTTTTTTCTGGCGGCCTGGATTCCACCACCTGCCTCGCCAAGGCGTATGCCGACGGCCATGAGTGCTACGCGCTGAGCTTCGACTACGGTCAGCGCCATACCGCAGAACTGGCGGCAGCCCGGGCCTATGTCAGCGAGCACGACTGGATCGTCGAGCACAAATGCGTGCGGCTGGACTTCGACGGCATGGGCGGCTCCGCGCTCACCGACCCGACGATCGACGTGCCCGATGCCGGCGGCGAGGGCATTCCCTCGACCTATGTGCCGGCACGGAACACGGTTTTTCTGTCCATAGCGCTTGGCTGGGCCGAGGTACTTGGCGCACAGGCCATCTATATCGGCGTGAACGCCGTGGATTATTCGGGCTATCCGGACTGCCGTCCCGAATTCATCGCTGCATTCGAGCGCATGGCCGCGCTCGCCACGAAGGCCGCCGTACAGGACGGCGATCGGGTTTCCATCGAGACGCCGCTAATCGATTTGAGCAAGGCCGAAATCATCCGCCAGGGTGTCGCGCTGGGCGTGGACTATGCGCGCACGGTGTCCTGTTATCAGGCCGACGCGCGTGGCCGTGCCTGTGGGCGTTGTGACGCGTGCCAGCTGCGACGCGCGGGTTTTGACCAGGCAGGTGTCGCCGATCCGACAATTTATCAATCGGGGCGCTGATTTTCCGAAAAGAATCGGGTATGATGCGCGGCCAATACGGGCCGTTAGCTCAGTTGGTAGAGCAGTTGACTTTTAATCAATTGGTCGCTGGTTCGAATCCAGCACGGCCCACCAGTATTTCAGGTGCTTGCGAGCCTGTATGATGCAGGCTTCGCTCGTTATTTTAGAAAAATTCTAAAATAAGCTAGTAAACAGGCCTGAATTTTTCCGGCTTTCGACGGTATATCCGGCGCCTTGTCGCCTCGCTCATGTGTCCTAGTAGACGCCCGTCGCCGTCATCTGAACCCGCCTTGGCCCTGATGTCGTGGAACGTGAATCGCTCCGGTATCACGCCGGCGCGCATGCAGTCCTCCATCAGGCGCTGCCACGCAGTCTGCACCCCGGCCGAGGTATATTTCTGGCCATCACTTTTGCAGACCACGTATAAGCTGTGTACTTCAGTGAGTTCCCCGGCCGCGCTCAGCACGCTCCTGAGTTGGTCTGAGTATTCGATGATCAGCTTGCGCGCAACTTTGCCTCGCGAGACGCTCTTTTGCTGCCGAAAATGGATACCGTCGGCTCGAAGCTGCGATCGTTCAAGGTTTACGAGATCAGCTTGGCGCTGCCCGGTGAGATAGGCCAGATCCATGAGAACCCGCATCTGGGCGCTAGCGCGCTGCCAGACGGCGTTGTACTCCTCATGCTCGATATAGCGATCTCGAGCCTCTTCTTTGTGCCGCTGGATTGTGGAGCAGGGGTTTACACCTGACGGCAACTTTCCGATACGAATCGCATACCTCATAACGTGTGATAAAAGGGCGAGCTCACGGTTAGCGGATACTGGTCGGTCTCGGCCGCGAATGTCGTGGAACTGGGCAACGTGATGCGGCCTTATCGAAGGCGGCTCCATAGCACCGAATATTTCTTCGAGCTGATCGAGCTGTCGCCCTTGTGTTTTAGCCGTGCTTGCTGCTTTCTTGGGCAGCACATCCGTGCGGTAGCGGCGAAAGACCTCTCGCATACCCGGCTCGGCGGTTGTTGTCTCTTTCATTGCAGCGAGATCGCGCAACATGGCCGCCTCGCCGTCAGCCACTCGTGTGAGGCGCTTCCAGTTCCCGCTCGGATCAACAAAATAGTAGCTCGGGCCGCGGATATAAACTCGTTTCGGCAGGCCGAGGTCGCGCTGTCTACGACGTCCCATATCGATTACTTAACCGTGGGCTTGATGTTTCGTCGCGCGAGCGAGCAGCGCGTCAAAGTTTGGCTCGCTGGAAGCAACTCCCGCGTTCGTCATGGCACGCTCATACGCGCCCCACGTCGTACGTGGGCGGCCGTCACGGCGCAGCGTGAATGCAACGCCGTTTTCTTTAAGCCATCGCAGTTGTCTTTGGATCTGATTCGGTTCGTAGCCCGTCAGTTCAGAGAGGTCTTCATCGCTCAAGAGAGGCCGTGGGTACAAAGTCATGAGGTCCTCGGAAGTGATTGTCACGGCACACTGCCGATAAGACCAACTTACAACGAGGCATGTGATCGACAAGACGCGCAAAACGCCAATATCGGTTACTTTTCGTATATGCAATGTCGAAGGTTAGGGGTGGACTGGCGACACCCGTCAGAGGTGATTCGAGCGGAGCAGGCGGGTCGCGATCGGTTGCGTATCGTCCGGCATGGCCAGCTCCGAGGCTTTAGAGCCCCACCTGGAGCCGGCCACTACACGCGCAATAGCTTTTGTCCGGTAGATTAAACGCACGGTTCTGGAACAACGCTTATCGCGTGCTATTGCTATGTGTGGACGCTACGGCCGAACGACATCGGCAGCTCACTTCGCGAAACTGATCGAGGCGGCCTCGCCCGACGATGTAACCGACGCGCCAGGGTATAACCTGCCGCCCGGTGGCATGCGGGCGTGCGCGCTCCGCACGCCACGAGACAATACCCTCAAGATGGGTTCGGCGTGGTGGGGCTTGATTCCGAGTGGCGCCAAGGACGCCAAATTCGCCCCGACTAACGCGCGCGTCGAGACAGTCGCGACCGTCCAGCCGTTTCCGACCGCATTTCGAAAGCGCAGGCTGCTATGCGCAGTCGACTACTGGATCGAATGGCAGAAACGTGAGCAAGGGGGCAAGCAACCCTGGTTAATTCGGCCTGCGGACGGCGAACCGTTCTTCTTTGCCGGACTATGGACGCAGGCGAAGGGGCTGCCTTCTGATCACAAGCTCGCCGGCGCCGTGACATTCACGATCCTGACCGGCAAACCGCACGACGATATCGCTCATATTCATAATCGCCAGCCGCTGGCCCTGACCAACGACGCAGCACGAGCATGGGTCGATGAGCCGGCCGATGCTTCAGTCGAGCATCTGCATGGAATTCTCGAAGACGGGGTGGTTCGATCCTACGAGAGCTGGCCGATCTCAACGCTAGTGAATAAACCGAGCAACGATGAGCCGGCGATAATTGAGCGAGTTGAGGTCGAGGTCTAACGCTACCCCCGATATGCGCGACGGCGTTCCTGCTCGCGTTTACCGGCGGGAAATTCTTGTAGATAGGCCTCGAGAGCTGCGGCCAGATGCTTTTCTAGATATCGCCGTCGCAGGTAATACACTCCGAGAAGCACCGCGGCCAGTACGGTGCAATAACCCGAACCGTCGAGCGGGATCGTGGCCCCGAAACGATCGGGCCTGCTCCATTGGTTGAGCGCGATCGCCATAAGAATGGACCCGAAGAAAATGCCCCAGGAGAACTTCGCCCACGTGTCCAGCTTTTCGCGGTGAGCGCTTCGCATGGCTTGATAGTCGCCTGGGCTGAGAATGGAGGAGGGAGTGGGCATACGCTGATACGAGTGGGGTGAAAAAGGACGCCGAGCAAGCCTAAGCAAGGCCGCTCGGCTATAAGATCGCGATCTGCGCAGGAGGTCAGGCTAGGCGCCCGGCGCTGGTTCGATGAAGTATAGAGCCTGGCCCTCGTGGAGAACCATCGGGGCCGGGAACAGGGCGTACTCGGACTCGTTCTTCTGGAATGGCATGCGGTTCGGCGCGATATATATGAAGTAACTGCGCGGCAGTTCTGTGCTCATGCCGTTGAGCAAGCGAAGCATTGGCAGGTGTGGCTCTTTCGTAGCCGTCCAGCCTGCGGTGTCGCGGAAGTAGTAGCTCACGCCGAATTCAACGCGCCACGCTGGATAGCCGCCGAGCACGGCCGGTGCAACCGCATCATTGATCTGCTGCGAGGCCTTCCCGAGCATGGGGATGCTGAAGCGCACTTCGCAGATGTAGGATGCTGTTTCGCATTCGCCGCCGCCGATGTATCCAATTAGCGCGTCATAGGAGGCTTTTTGCGAGTCGGTTTGCCTGATCCGCTCCCAATGGTAGGGAGTGGGCATCTGCATGGCTTCCATGCCCGCGCGGGCCAGCGTCGTGATGCGGCTTTTCGCCTGAACGATTGCTTCATCGCTGGTGGCAGCTTCGCTTTTCGGGATCCAGGCAACGATGTTCGTGCCTCCCGCCTTGGGCACGTCGCCGCCCAGAAGCAGGTTCGTGAGCATGTTCATGCCGACGTTGCCGCCGAGAGAAAGACCATTGGGGTTGCTCAGAAAGCCCAGCCCACCGGCCGCGAGAGTGCCGCCCAAGCTCGCGCCGTTTGTGTCGATCTGTTGCTCGACCTTTTCGTGCTCTACGTCTTCGAGGATTTCGTAGCCGGCCGCACGCGTGAGATTCCACGCCTGCGAGTGGTTGGGATCGGTGTGGTGCATTGTTGGCGGCGCCGTGGCGCAGCCAGACAAGGCGGTCACTGCGAGCGCGGCTGCAATAGCGAAGGTATGGCGAGAGATCATGGGCTTGGTTTCCTGATAGGTCGTATCGTCAATGCTAGTACGGAGCGGTAATTCCGCAATAGGTTCAGCCGCTTAGGTATCGGCAGCAAACGCTCGGGGATAAAAAAGGGCGCCTGCTTCATAGCAAGGCGCCCAGATCGAAAAGAGGCTGTGGCAGGCTCTTCGGCAGGGGCGTCGCTGGCGTCGGCATCACTGGCTGTTTCATCGGTTGTCTGCTTCGAGATTGAAGCCGCAACTTCTTCTTCTTTGCCCTTGCCCTTGCCCTTGCCCTTGCCCTTCGCGGCACGGTGAGCGTGCTATTCGAGATCGACAATGCGATTGCCCAGACGCAGGGTTCGACGCTGCCAGTCGAAGATCAGGTGACGACGGTTCTTGTTCTCCAGCAAGCCGTTGATCCACAGACCGTCGATCACCGCCACGAGCGCGTCGTACAGGCGCATTACATCGAGCAGGCGAGTGACCTACCGCGAAGAGACCTGCACGCTGGTATGCATGGGCGAGCTGTAGACCACGCCACGCTCTACGCCGCCGGCGCGACCCCGGCCCGACAACACGCTTCTTCACCCACCCCGGTCAGGGCCATCCCGACCGGGGTGGTCTTGGCTGTCTCATATCAGTTAGGAGATCACCAATGAATCATTGCCCCGATCATGCACGCGCCCATGGTGTACTCCTGTGGTGGGTCGTTGTGGCTGAGGTGTCAGGTTCAGCCCCTGGGCGAGCGCCGCAAGTCCGCATTTCGGTATGGCGCCGGGTGTTGTTGGGGAAGCGGGTGGAGCGAGCATAGGCGTCGAGCGAATGGCCCCATGCCCCGCGGTCAAGCGACCGTCAGCCGCAGGGTGATCCAGGGCAGCAAAGCCCCGCCGTACCATCGCGCAAGCTAGCGTTCCGGCGGTCTTTCGAGTGCGCGCATGATTTCGCCGGCTCGCTCCTGAAGCTGCAGGCGTTCTGTTTCGCCCATCACATAGAACTGGCCACCCACCAGCCCGGCCGATAGCAGCATCACCGCGATCGAGGTGCCCTTCGTCGGCGCGGGCTCGGTCCAACGCGCAAGAACGCGATCACTCAAGCGAGCCTGCTTGCGGTAGCGAAGGGCGCGCATGTGCGCGGCGTAGGATTCCGACATCAGCGCCAGGCCCGCCAGAAACGGCGCGCTGGCTCCGAACAAAAGCACGGCGGCCGTCTGTGCCGTAATGCCAAAATATTCGGCCACCCTCGGCAGGCTCGTCCCATACGCGATGCCAAGCGCACCCAGGCCCAGCGTGACGACAGCGCGCCGAAGGCGGCGCCGGCCGCGTTCGCGGGTCAGCGCTTTGTCCAGGTAGACATGAAACGCAGGTGTATCGAACGTGCTCGTCGGAACGCCCCACCAATAACGCTTGTCCGTGTCTTCGTGTACCCGCGAATCGTTGAGCAGGTAGCGCCCGAAAGGGATCTTCTGGAGTTTTCTCACCATGCCTGACCAGCCGTATCGCGATCCGGGCCGCACGATATGTTCGACAGCTCTGGCTTCACCCGCGATTTCGGCCGCGCAAATGCGGCGAATATGCTCGCCGCCGGAAACGATCTCCCGTGCACCGTCATCGGTGACGACCCGAAAGGGCGTGCCGTCGATCGTACCGGTCAAGATGAACAGGTCTTCGATTCGCCCCGTGGAACGGACGCGGCCATGGCCTTGTCAGGTCAGTTCACAGCTTTCGACGGTCAGTACACTTTCGGACCCCGATTCATGGAGCGCGGGCTTAACCAGAAGCCAGTCGTTGGCATTGCATGTGTGCTCGGTTCCCGCATCATCGATCACGCTTTCAGCGCGCAACTCGTGGCCCAGGGCGTGGTCGCCGTGGCCCTGGCACATCGCGCACCTCTGCCGGCCCGCGCCCTCGCAGACGCTGCAGGTGTAGACGAGCTGGCCGTCGCCGGCACAGGTCGGGCAACAGACACGGCCATTACCGCAGGAGCAGGCGATCGAGCCGCCACAGAAGCATTGATGTCGCCCCGCGCCGAAGCACGACCAACAGCGCACTGGTTTGTCCCATCCGGGGTACGTCACACCGCTGCCCGAGCATGTGCTGCACGGGTAAGAACCGAGATGGCACCGGTTGGGGCATGGCAGTCGGCCCGACCCGTTACAGAGCATACATCCTGATTCACCGCTTACGTTGCAGGGCGCGCATGTGAACACCCTGTCGCCGTGACCCTCGCAGGGCGCGCAAATGACCGTGCCGTGCTGATTGCAGGTGTCGCACGCCACCATGCGGTAGATCGTGCGCTCGAATGCTTTTTGGAAGACCTCGATCGGGTAGCCTTCGCCGGTCAGCAGATCGGGCTTTGCGGCGTATTCGAACACCCCCTCGAAGGCATCGCCGAGTTGCTGGCTCAGTTCCGCGCCATGGCGAATCACCGCCGCCTCGTAATCGCGCGTGACTTCGATCGCCTGGGCATCGTCCGGTCGGCGGGGCCAATGCCGCGGCGTACAGCACGGGGCCTGGCAGCGCACGCGATAATCCCGCTGCACTTCCACGGGCACCATGCGCGGCGTATGGACGCTGACTTCTGAATGCCGGGCCGGATAGACGCCGCAGATCATCAGCTCGGAGATGAATGCGTTGTCGTGCAGTTGGGCCGGCTGAAACCAGCCGCCAACGATGATTCCGGAGTTGATCGTATCGCTCTGAGTGGTCATGTGTGGCCTCGCTCGACCCTCGTTTTTCGATTAGTGTTTAACGGCAGCGCCGCCAGGCAGCGCAGTTCCAGGAAGCTGTGTGGCAAACGCTCATCGAATCGTCGCTGCCGATTGGTTTGTGCGAGGCCGCCGTTGCCGAATGAACAGTCGTTGTAGCGGTCGCCGAGAGAGTGCGCAAATCACGCGCCACGGCGAACGAAAACATCAGGATTCTCCCCGGAAAAAGAGCGGCCGGCATGGATTTGAGCTAAAAATATGCGCGGCACGGGGGCTGATAATCGCGGCGAGCCCGTAGGCATCAACAAACGGACACGCGATACGGATTAGCGATTCGATTTTCGGGGGACAAGTAAGATGGAAAAGAGCGAACAGGATGAAGGCTGGCGTAGCCTCACCGGGCAGTGGCGGATTGGCCGACATGCGGTGTTCGACGCCGAGCGGCGTACGTTGGCCGCAGAAAATCAGAAAGTATCCTGCACACCGCAGGTCGCCGATATTCTGGCTTTTCTGATCGCCAGTGATGGCCACTGGGCTACTCACGACGAATTGGCGAACGCCGCCTGGAAAAACGGCGCGGTTTCGCCTGCCGGCATCAATTCCGCGATCAAACGGGTTCGTGACGCGCTCGGGGATGACGGCGTATATCTCGAGTCCGCCTCCAGAGGGCATAGCGCCTACGAGTTGAAAGCGGTCGAGCGGCTGGGGGGTACTGAAAACCTGACGCGATCACAGACCGTACCGCTCGTTGACGAAGAAACCGTGCCCGAGGCCGAAGCCAGGACGAAGCCCGATTCAGCCTCGGTGCGTGTGTCGAATCGGCGCCAGACCGGCACCACGGTCGGCTACACCGCCGCCGCGGTCATCGCGGTCGTGGCCATCGGCGGCGGTGCGATGGGGTTGATGAGCGTGTTCGATACGCGCGACGCGGCGTCGCCCGGCGTGGAGAAGCAGTCGTACGCCCAGATGCCGGTCTCAGTGGAAAGCGATCCGGCCGCACCAGGCAACGCCCACGTTCAATACGGCGCGATCAGCACCCTGCGCTGGAATATGTTCAATGATCCCAACGTCTCGGCGGACTGGCTCAGCCGCGTTGTGTCCGGCAACAGCTCGTATCTGGATCCGACTACCCGTGCCGGTGTTGCCTATGCCGACGGGCTGCACGCGTACGCGAAAGGCAATTACGAACGCGCCCGCCAGCGGATCGAAACCGCGCTGGAGGCCGCGCCGGACACGCCAGACTATAAGGCCGGGCTTGTCGCCGTCGAAGCCGCGGCCGGCAATCGCGCTGCCGCCAAAGCGCATCTTGAAAAGTTGAACAACGCAACCCTCAAGTATCCCGCGCCGACGCGACTCGCCGCCGAGCTACGTTATCTGACCCACACCGCGGATAGCCGTCCGGCACAGGAACGACTCGACGCATTCGACGATCTGCTGAATCGCATGACGCCGGTTTTTGCCGGCAACAGTACCGCGGTCGCCGGCGCCCTGGTGGGCCGGGCCAACGCACTTGCCGCGCTCGATCGCTGGGACGAGGCCTACACCGCGTTCCAGGATGCGCTGGCGATCACCCAGAAATTTCCTTACCACTGGAGCACCTGGTGGGGCCGAACACTCATCGCCCCGCTCGCGCGCGCCGCGGGTCACGCCGGCCACTGCGGTAGACAAATCGATCGACTCGAAGGTTCGCTGCAGATTCCAACGTTGGGGAATAAATACAACACGATGGATGCCGCGATCGCCATCGAAACCGTGCGCTGTCTCGATGCGCTCGGCCGCGAAGACGCAGCACCCTATCTCAAGGCGCTGCGAATTGCCGGCCAGAACGGCGTGCTCACCGAATCGCAGCGGACAAGTCTTGCCGAAATCAGCGCCGCGGCCAGTGCGTGATGTCGGCGCCACGGTGGTGGACCTTGCCGTGCGGCCATCGGCTGTAGGCGAGTTATGAACCTAAGGTGCTGTTTATTAAACACGAAAGCTAGCTGAAAGCTACGCGCAAGCCTGCCGTCAGCGCTCTTCGCTGGCGCTTGTGCAATCTGACCTCGCCGCCCGGACGGTTCGCCGCCCGGGCAGCATCACTCACCCAAACGAGGTCAGCGTTATGAACCCATCCAATCTGTTTCATCCCTTGCTCGCCGGCCTGTCGGCCGTACTGCTCGTCGCTGTGACCGCCTGCAGCAGCGAGCCGGGCGCGGTTTATGTCGACGCGTGGAAGCTCGTCGGCCACGACGGCCCCGAACGCGTCACCATCGAACGCAATAACGATAATTTTCGCGTCGATAAAGAGAACGACGACGATCCAACCAATGACGTGATTGTGCATCTGGAAAACGGCGCGCTGGTTTTTAACAACGCCACGACCGGTAGCGGCATGACGTTCAACTATATCGAGCCGACAGACCAGCTCAAATGGGAAATGACCGGCACGGCGCGTGTTCAGCGGGAACTTCAGAATCTGCCGATCGAATTCATGCTCGAGCGCGAATAAGCGCCCAGACCGATCCCATTAGGCCGTGGCTCTTCCCGAGCCGCGAAGCCCAATATCAAGGAGTTCCTCATGACCTACCGTCATCGCATCGCGGCCGGCCTGCTATGCCTGTCCAGCGCACAGCTCGCCGCCGCCGTCCCGACGCCGACACCCAACGAAGATGGCACCTACGCCCTCGAAGAACCGGCCGTCTATCTCACCTGGCTGAAGCTCCAGACGGACTACGACTTCGAGGCGAACAAGACCGAACTGACAAAAGCATTCCACTGGAATCGCTATACCAAGAACCGCAATAACGAGTTTTCGCTACAAACCGTGCTCGACGCATCGCTTGCCGATGTCGAAAACAAGGTCGAGCAATGGCCCGAGGCACCGACGTTTCGTATTCGCACGAGCGCAAGTTTCGGCGAATACGATTTCGACAAGGAGCAGTTCGCGTTCGATCCGATCGAAGCGGGTGCCTACTATCCGATTCCGCTCGGCCGCGAGCTCTATAACCCGAATAGCTGGACCTCCAGCCCCGGCTACGCGCTGACCATCGCCGATGCCGTCAAGATCGACGGCGTGGCCGTGCCGCGCGACGGCGCGCAGGCCATGATCGAAAGCCGTACCAGCCGCTCGGGTCGAGTCGACCGCAGCGTGGTCATTGTCTACACCATCAAGGTCGTGTCTGCCGGCACCACCAAGGTTAACTACAACAACACCGTCAAGGAGCTCAAAGGCCGCGTGACTTCCGCCAAGGCCTATGCCGTTGGCGATCGCCAGCCCGTTAGCGAAGACGCGCTGCTCGCGAGCTGGCCGGCCGATTCCTGATCGCTCGCGTTGCCATCCAAACAATCAAGGATTCTGTCATGACAAAACCACAAATCACCGGCCTGACCGCCTGCGCGGCCATGGCCTTCTCTGTCTTCATGCCCATTCTCTCGGCGCCCCAGACATCGCTCAGCCTGATGTCCAGCAACGAGATCCAGGCTTTCATCGTGCTCGCGCTAACTGGTCCGGCAGCCGCCGGCTTCTATTGGCGGCGGCCCATCGTCGCCGTGCTGGCCAGCCTGCTGAGCGTGCTGTTCGCCTGCTTCCTGCTCGTGATCTATATCGGCGCCAAGACGACTGACGACCCGAACGAGTTCTCCGCCATCATGTTTATGAGCCTGTCCTGGGGCTGGCTCGTGATTGTCGGCGCAGCGCTCGTGATGGCGGGTGCTTCGTTCAAGACGCGTCGCGCGAAGGTTGAAGCTTCCACTACGTCAACCTGACGTGGCATATTGTGCCTCAGGGGATAGACACGCCGTACCATGCGGCCTGTCTTTGAAAACGGGGGGAGAAGGGGTGCCAGAAAACACCGCCACGCTAGCCAAGCGACTTACAGTGCTCGCGCTAGCACTGAGCGCCAGCGCTGCGCACGCCATGAACCCCGCGCTGCTCAAGCGCCAAACCGAGACTGCCAATGCCGGCATGGTCGGAAACCGCTATATGCGTTTTGTCACCGCCGAAGACTGGACGGTTAACCGGAAAGAAGACCGATTGGAGGCAGAGATAGATTTTCCGGCTAATGCTTCGATTGAAGGACGCTTACAGGGTCGATTGCCTGATGGATGTAATTTTAGCTCGCCTAGTATCGAGGCGATCGAAACCCTTGATGAAGGGTTGCGTTTTCGAGCGCATGCGCGAGCGCAACGCTCGACGATGTATTTTCACGCAGGGCCAATATCCAGCTGCAGCTCGCGCGCACTTTGGTTTGTGCTAGTCGGGAAAGATCAATATCCCTAATGACAGATAGCATTATAGATTTCTCTAGTCTTTATTTTAGCTGAGTTTTACGCAAAAACTGGCCGATAAGCGGACTTTTCTGCGTTTTTAGTATTCGCTGTAAAAGAGCGATAATATTTTTTCACTGTTATTAGGGGGCGATATGACTGGGGGTTTTTGGATCGTGGTCGGGCTGGTTTGCTTTTTCATCCCGATCCCGCTTTTTCCTATAGCTGGGCTTGTGGCCATCGTGTACGGGCTGTACCTGATTATGACTGGTAAGAAACCAGGAAAGTCTCAGGATCCGGAGGGTAATAAGGTTTATCGGTTTGGCAAGGTAACGATTTTTCCAGAACGCGGAGTTCTAGAATACAAAAGAAAAGAAATACCGATCTCTGAAATTACAAATGTTAACTTCGAGCAGAAAGATCAAGGGTTTGCCGGCGGCGGCGTTCGCAGGATAGAGATTTTAACAAACGATATCGATGATCCTGTTATATCTTTCAAGCTATTCGCTGCAACTCGAAAAGAGCTAGATAAGCAGTACCATCAGCTTCGGCTGCTTCTAAACTGCCGATCGGTTTGACGTTTGTCTGGACTTTAAGAAAGTCTCTGGTCTAGATAAAAGCCACCGTGGCATTCGCCGTAGTGGCGTGATTTTCGCCTGTAAGGCCTGCCACTCGTGTCGTTAAAGCTCGTGCGTTTTCATGTTTGGCGCCATTACGTTCTTTTTTTGTTTTCTTCGACTCTTTCTGCTTGATCGAGCCTGGCTGCGGCAACTTGGCATCGCTCCCGCCAGTAACTCGTCGCGTGGAGCCACTAACGCTAAAGAGATAAGAATAATGAATCAATCCAAGCTTCTTTATTTTGTGCATACCGCTGTCAGCGGCGTGCTGCTTGTCGCATTGTCAGCGTGCGGCAGTGATTCGGGTGATCCCGGTGATGCCTATGTCGGCACTTGGCAGACGGTCCCGGAGCTCGATACGAGCATCATCACGATCGCGCGCGACGACGACATTTTTCGCTTCACACGCGAAGACGTCGACAAACCGAACAGCATGATCTTCCATCTCGAGAACGGCGTACTCGTTTTCCAAAACAAGAACGACGACCACGGTATTACGTTCACCTACTTGGAGGAAACAGATCAGATGAAGTTCGAGCCCACCGGTGGCGCAACTGAGTTTATCAAAAGCCAAAATCACGAGGTTGGAATGTTGTTTGAGCGCCGCTGAACACGTTGGATCAATACCCACGCTACCGTCGTGCTTATTGCTCTCGTGAGCAAAAAAGTCGCTTGCGCAAAATTGTGTAATGCGTGCGTGATCCCATTACACACTTTACATCCGACTCAGCCATTTTCCGTGAACTCGAAAGTGCGTCAAGACTGGCACCAGAAAAATTGGACAAGATATAAATGGGTAGGCGCACGTTGTCGCGGAGTGCATAGTTTTTCGCGGAAAAATACGAGCATAAAAAGTGCGTTTGAAAAATGGTCGTTATAAGCTTTTTTAGCCTTTAACTTTTGGCAGCATTATTTAACGGGGAAGTCATGAGAACTGTATTTGCGCGAGTCTTGCTCGCAGGCGGAATGTTGTTCGCCACCATTGCTCTGAGCGCCTGTGGTGATGGGGCTAGCAAGTCCAACTTTAAGTCGTTGATCGAGGATGCTGTCGCGAAGGCCGATCCAGCAACCAGTGGATTGGCGCTGACACTAAAGTTGCCTGATGTTTCGCTTCGCGGCGATAACATAGCGCTTGACGTCAGTCAGCCGACCATCAGTTACGCTGCGCTCCAAGCCCTCGTACGTCAGGACATTCTCGAACGCGTGCAACGTGATGGAGACGTCATTGAGTACGCCTTGGCCGACAAAAACGGCGCGAAAAAAATTATTGGAGTGAATGGCGATCAGTTGGTTGTTTTTTTAGGAAAGTTCGTTCCAGACACGATTACAAACTTCACCAAGCCCAGCGATGAGGTATCCAATCCGGATTCGATGGCGACCGTCGATTTTAAGGTTGAATATGCGGGCTGGTTGAGCGACGACGGTCTCGAGACGCTGCGTGACTGGTACGGGATCGCCTATGCGGCGCGCTATCAAGGCGATAACCCCGCAAAACATACCGCGACGGAAGCCGTGCAAATGGCTCAGAGGGTTAGAACTGCCCACTGGGATGCATCGCGCACGCGTGCTGCCAAACAACATAAGCGGGTCATACAAAATTGGGCCTCTCTTGCATTTAGCGGTATGACGATACCGGTCCGGCTGCATAAGAGCGACGACGGATGGAGGGTTGCAGACCCAGTCAGCGATTGGGTGCCAACCGATTTCAAAAGCATTGAGCCGAAGACCAATACCGATCTACAGCAAGCCGGCGAGACTATCGCAACCCGTTTGAATCCTGACGTTGAACCACCGGGCAAAGTCGACAAGGCTGCAATCGATCAAGCATTCACATCGGCCGTTGACCTCGGCAGAAGCCTGAGCGTATCCAGCCCGTTTAAATCATCGCCTCATGGTCTGGTGCCAGTAAGTTGCACAATCGATCCACGGCGCGGTTGGAATCAAATCAACATGCATTACGACTGCAACGAAAACCGGGCGAAACAGTTAAACCAGCTTGCCGCCGTAGGGCTCGTTACACGAGCCGTGCCCGGTTCTCGGGAAGTCTCCTACACGCCGACGGACAAGCTCAAAGATATTGTCCATAACGGCAAATTGCCTTTTGGAACTCGAAAGGTCCAGACAATTGAAGCTCAGCAGAGCAGCTTGAACTGGGATGGTCAGCCGATGGTTTCGGCCAATGTGATGGCCAGAACAGTGCTCTACGACTGGGTCGGCCAAAGCGGGTTCGAAGTACCGGATGTTGATACCGAGTCGGCCAAGCATTACGGGCTAACAATGGTTCAGAACGAAAAGAAGCAATGGCGCGTTACCAGCATGTCCACTCGGATCGACGCGGCTAGCCTCAACTAAAGGAATGGACATGAATCTATTCAAAGCAACAGCCTGCATGGCGATCGTCGTTGGACTGCCTTGTTCGTCCATTGTGCTTGCCGACGACACGAACGCTGAGCACAACTCGAATCCAGATGTCTCGAACGACACAGTGGCCGGATGGATCGAGCAATATTACGGCCAGATGGATTTCAACACGCGAGGTGGTCAGTCGCTCATATGGAAAGCACCGGGTCTTGATTCCGAAGACGGCGCCACGTGCCGCCAACGAGTGACCGGTGTGAGTTCGTCCAAACGCCGAGAGATTCAGCACTCCGCTGATTACCAGCGCGTTTCGACATCCTGCTACAGATTCAGCCCAGGCACCATGAAGAGCGCAATGGAGATGGGTCTGGTCGACCAGAACAAACCCTCTCCTTTCGTTTTTAACTTCAAGCTTACTGATCGCGGCCGCGAGCACGTGGAGTCGCTGGGCAACGGGCGGTTCCAGATTCCGGTCGCGGCTGAAAGCCTTGAAAACGTGTTGTCCGCAAAGGCAAGCACTAACCGGTACGGCGTCGCGGTGGTCGATGTGACTTTCACCACTATACCGAAGGCGCTTAACTGGGCGGCGCCCTATGTTGGCAGGGATAAGGCGGTATCAATCGGCAATCCATCCTCCAGCAAGCATGTGGCTCAGTTCTGGAAGACAGACAAAGGCTGGGAAGCAGCGTACGTATTTGATGGCTGATTTATCCATACGCCAGACCGCGCAGAAGATGAATCTTCAGACAGATTATTCAATCAAAGTCGAGATTAATGGGGTTCTCACCCGTTAATGCGGACACTTCGAAGAAGAGTCATCATGGGGCTGACCCTCTCCCCGATAACCGAGTATTCAGACTTGGAAAACTCAGGCCTGTGAGTGACTCAGATAGTACTCGCGGGGCGTCACATTCCCGAGCGAGCTGTGGGTCCGGTCTTCATTGTATTCGATGCGCCAGTTCTCGATTTTTTCCTGTGCGTCCTCCAAGCTCAAGAACCAGTGTACGTTCAGACACTCGTCTCGAAAGCTGCCGTTGAATGATTCGATGAACGGATTATCCGTGGGTTTCCCGGGTCTTGAGAAGCCCAACTGGACGCCGTGCTCATAGGCCCACTTGTCGAGCGCCTTCGAAATGAATTCGCTCCCATTGTCCACTTGTATGCGTTTTGGCAATCCGCGCATCTGGCCGATCAGTGCCACGGTATCCACCACGGCATCGCCTTTGAGCGAGTGATCGACCGTGATCGCCAGCGCTTCGCGACTAAAATTATCCACTACAGTTAACGAGCGAATTCGGCGCCCGTTGAACAGCTCATCGGCCACAAAATCCATGCTCCAGGCTTCGTTTGGTGCGTCGACTGCCGGCCGCGATTCGCGATGCATGGCAGCGACTCGTCGTCGCGGTCGCTTGCGCCGTAGATTCAGGCCTTCTTCGCAGTAGATCCGATACGTCTTCTTGTGATTGATCACCCAGCCTTCACGACGCATCAGCACTTGAATACGCGGCATCCCATACCGTAGCCGCGTCTCGGCGATCTCCTTGATCCGGGCGCGCTCGGCGCGATCGTCTCTCGGGTGGGCCTTGTAGTAATACGACGAACTGGAGGTCAGCAGGATCGCCGAGGCACGCCGCGTGCTCACCTTGTAGGCCTGGATCAGCCCGTCGGCCAGGTCACGCCGTCGGGCCGCCTTCAGAGCTTTTTTCGCAGCACCTCCTGGCGCATCTCCTTGTCCAGGCTCAGATCGGCGACGAGCTTCTTCAAGCGGTTGTTCTCTCCTCGAGCTGCTTGAGCCGGCGCACTTCGCTCACACTCAGCCCACCGTACTTCTTCTTCCAGTTGTACAGCGTCGCCTGCGAGATGCCCATCTTGCGGCAGACCTCTTCGGCGCGTGTGCCGGTCTCTGTCTGCTTGACCGCAAAGGCGATCTGCTCGTCCGTGTACTTCGACTTCTTCATGGTCCATTTCCTCCGCCTCTCAGCGTGATCGAAATGGCCCGAATTCTCTAGTTCTGATCGCTGCGCTTTTCAGGGAGAAGGTCAAAATAACTGTGCCGCCGGCACGGTTTTCCGAGGCCAGCTACTACACGTGGCGGAACAAGTTCGGCGGCATGGACGTCTCGGACGCCAAGCGTCTGAAGGCGCTCGAGACGGAGAACAGTCGCTTGAAGCGTTTGTTGGCCGAGTCGCCGCTTGAAAACGAGGTCACGCGCGAGGCCTTGCGAAAAAAATGGTAACCGCAACAGCCAAGCGCGAGCTGGTGCGGTTTATGGGCCAGCGCGGCTTGAGCGAACGGCGTGCGCTGGCCGTCGTGGCGATGAGTGCCAGCGCATTCCGGTATCAGCCGGCGCCGGATCAAAACGAGCGCTTACGCGCTGAGATCCTGCGCCTGGCTCAGCGTTACCGCCGCTACGGCGCGCCGATGATCTATCTCAAGCTTCGCCAGGCCGGCTGGACCGTCAACCACAAGCGCGTCGAACGACTCTATGCCGAACAATGCCTGCAAGTGCGCCGGCGACGGCGCAGGAAGGTGCCGATAGCCGATCGGCAGCCGTTGATTCGTCCCGCTCGGGCGAACGAAGTCTGGTCGATGGATTTTGTATTCGACCGGGTCGCCGATGGCCGCGCCATCAAGTGCCTGGGCATCGTCGACGACGCGACCCATGAGTGCGTCGCGCTGGTGCCCGGTCGGTCGATGAGCGGCATGCAGGTCTCTCGTGTGCCGGATGAGTTGGCGCTCACACGCGGCCTGCCGACGGTCATACGATCAGATAATGGCCCTGAATTCATCGGCAAGGCGATGCTGAACTGGGCACATAAAAACGGCGTTCAGCTCAAGCAGATCGAACCCGGCAAGCCGAATCAGAACGCCTATATCGAGTCTTTCAACGGTCGCTTTCGAGACGAATGCTTAAACGAGCATTGGTTCGTGACCTTAGCTCACGCGACCTCGATCATCCGCGGCTGGCATCGCGAGTACAACGAAGAACGGCTAAAGAAAGAACTCAGCGGGCTGACGCCCGCTGACTACGCTGCGCAAATGGCCGCAGAGGCGGCCATTTAAACCCTTGGACTCTAGACCTCACTGCTACTAAATCCGGGGGATGGTCGAATCGGCGACGCGTAGGGACGGGTTAGGTTGTCAGGATTTTTTGCCCGTACCCGGTGCGCCGCCTTGAACCATGCCTGGTAAGCGGCCATTGCTCGTGTAGGTGGCTTTGAACGACCGCTTTTTGCGCTTGCCGTTTCGAGCCTTGTGACCATTCTTTCGCGTTTCGTCGAGCCGCTTCTTTTCCTCTGAAGCTGCCTCTTGGGCCCGTTCGACTGCCGCTTCGTAGCTGATGCCCAGCTTTTCTCGCAGCTTTATCGCACGGTATTGGATCTGCTTTTGGCGCTCCGTCATGGACATTCACTCGCACCCGCGGGCCAAGCCACCCGAATTGTTCGCCGTGAACACCCGCCAGTGGCGCCAGCCGCGCTCACACCAGAAGCCCCATTCGCGTGATTTCCTAGCGGTCAGAAACAGCGTCGTGACCGGACGGCCATCATCGAGTTCGACGCGGTGCGGGTAGGCCGCTTCGCGGCGCACGACAATATCGCCAGCCGTTCGGCGGCGGCGCACAGTGGGGCCGGCGGGGTAGTCGAGATCAGCCGGGACATGCTCCCAATAACTGCCATCGAGCAGAACGGTGACCCAACTCCAAGGGTGATCGTGTAGTGCGCGATCGTCGTCGCTACGCAGAAAGCGATGCACGTAGGCGTTCTCGAGTGCGTGATCCTGTGACTGCCAGAGACGGTTGAGCCAGGGTTCACAGAAGGCGTCGAGCTGTCGGAACTTGCGACGGGCGAACCACCGCAGCATGTAGGGGTTTTCAGGGTCTGGAATATACTCGTCCGGCGCGCGATCGTCGGTATGACAGGATCGAGCCCAGTCCAGTATTTTCGACAGCGTTTCGGCGTCCAGCGTGCTGTCGCGTTCCAACAATGTCTCTGCCAATCCCTTACGTCCTACTTACGTGTGATCGTGATCTGCCAATCGCCGATGGCCTCGCCTTGGGCCGATGCGCCGTTGAGATCAATCGTCGCGGTATCTGCATTGCTACGGCGGGCGAGATCGACCAGCAGATACGCGGCCATCGTTGTGTGCGCACCGGTCGCACCGTACTCGTCAGCGCACGTCTGGGAAAGGTGGCGCACCAGCTTGCCGAGCGCGGCATCATCCCAGGCCAGGTAGCTATCGGCAGCTTGCTCGTCTTCTGTGAGGATCAACTCAGCCATTGTTCGCTCTCGATGCGACGCGACGCGCGACCACCATGCGAATCGTCTGGATGATGTCGCTCGCGGTCATACACGGCGCGTTCAGGCCCAACTGGCGCAGAAACAGCGTTGCAATCCGGTAGGCATCCTCTGGCGTCATCGGCACGGCACGCACCGGATGATCTTTCGCCCAGGTGCGCACGAACAGCTTATTGCCCTGATCCTCGATCGAGAATCCCTTGTCGTTGTTCGCACCGTGATTCTTGTATTCGCAGCTCGGGATCAGGCCGAGCAATACGCCGGCGACGACGGGCAGTTCGTCACGCGTTAGCTGAATGCGCAGCTTGTCCTTCCAGTCGTACTGACGCGGGGCAGATGCCGTGGCGGAATCCAGCGCCACGGTGAAATCCTCGCCGCGCGTTGTCGTCGGCTCGAAGCACAGCGCGGCCTTGCCGCCGTAGACGTGCATCGTGTACTCGAAGTCGCTCGGTGCGTTGTCATTTTGTGCCGCTGGCGCGGGCTGGCCCTGCGGTGGCGCGCTCGGCGGGCCGAAGTCCGGTGCACCGGATTGCGCGGGCTGCTGCGGTGCCGGCGCACGCTGGGGCTGCGGGGCACAGGCAGCGTCCTGCGGCGCGGCCGGTACCGGCTCGGCACCCACCTCCTGAATAGAGCGCTCGATGTAGATGCGGGCATTGCTGTCGGCCTGCATCGTCGTGACCGCCGAGATCAGATGTTTGCGGGGCTTGGTCGCGCGCAGCTGATCGAACTGCTGCCTGGTGAGGCGTGGCAGGTTCGCCTGCTCAAGCAGATCGTTGAAGTCGCGCAGGGTTTGAGGGGCAGCCGTGGTCATCTTCTTGTCCGTCCTGATCGGGGTTGCGTTACAAGGCCTATTGTCCGTATTCGGCTGATTCTGCAAGCCGCTCAAGACGCCGATTCGCCCTTGCTGCCCGACGGTTCGACACGCGCCTGCAAGGCCGCGATCTGTAGTGCGCGTTCCTCGGCAAGTGTGGTCGCACGGGTCAGATTCTCGCGCAGGCTGTCGTTATCCGACTGGGCCGCTGCCAGGTTGTCCGACAACGACTGCACACGCTGCTCGTGGGCCTTGCGATCGCGGGCCATTTCGGTGGTCATCTCGTCACGCACCAGCACGGCCCGGTCACGATCGTCGATCAAGCGTTGGATCTCGACTTGCTGTGCCGCGATGTGCTCCTGGCGCTGTTGTAGCGTCTCGCGGGTTTCGGTCAGTTCTTCTCGTATGCGCTTCTGCTCGGCGTCGTGCTTGGCCTGTGCCTCGCGTAGTTCTTGGCGCGCATCGTCGATCTGCTTGGCCCACGCCTTCTGTTGGGAATCCGAGCGCTCGATCTCGCGCTGCCAGCCGGCCTCACAGCGAGCGCGCTCTTTCTCTGCTGTTTCGAGCTGGCGTTCGTGCTCGGCAATCAACTGAGCGCGCTGTTCGGTGTTGCGTGTGCGTTCGTCAGACAGGGTTTCGTCGAGCTTGTCGGCGCGGGTCGCCGCGGCCTGCTGTTCCTTCTGGCTGTCATCAAGCGCGGCGTCGAGCCGCTTGCACTCCGCCTCGGCTGATTCCGCGCGCTGTTGCAGGTGTTCGATCTGGCCGTCGAGAACGCCGATCCGGGTACGCGATTCCTCTAGTTCGCCGTGCAGTGCCGTTTCGCGTGCCTGCATCTTTGCTTTCGCACGCTCGAGTTCTTCATTGGCATAGCCGCGCGCCTCCTCGTAGAAGCGGTGGGCTGCGTCCACCACGACACGCGGCAGACCTTCGGGTAGACCGCTACCCATCTGGTCGGCCAGTCCCTGCCATGCGTTTTTCATGTGCCGCGTGAGCGTCTGCTGCGAGGCGGTGGTGCCGAGTTCGACACGCACCTTGGCCATCGACGGATATTCGCCACGCGCAAGGATCGCGCGCAGCGCGTCGTGAAGCGACTCAGGGCTAAGTTCGGTTGTTGTGGCCATCAGTAGGTCACCGGGTTGTAGCCGGGGCAGGTACAGCCCGGCAGCGCGAGCGCGCCGATCGCCAGTTCTTCGGTCTCGGCGCGAATGGGGTAGAAGCCAGTAAATGCCCAACCATCGTGGCCCAGCCCGTCATACCAGCCCGCCGTGTCGCGGTAGATGACCGGGCGGCTACGCAATCCGCCGAGCTGGGAAGCGATGTAAGCGACGACGGCTGCCGCGTCGTTGGTGACGCTACGGCCGCGATCGAGATCTGTGACGACAACGATCTCGAACTGATCGACTTGTACGACGCGCCAGGTAAACGACGACATGAGGTGAACGGTTTGCATGGCCGCGATCTCAGATAGATACGGCTCGATTATACCGTGCGGATATGCAATACGCGAGACGTACCATACAGTACGATAAAGCCAAGAATCCAACACAACTGTACTTATGTTGTGTAG